>CAZRQM010000001.1:0-9740 GCA_964602385.1 uncultured Thermotogae bacterium
TCCCAGCCGAGGGCCTTGAAGAATGGGTTGATCAGTTCGAGGCGCACCTGCGCTTCGTTGTACTCATTGGAGAGGTACGCTTCCCGATTGCGCGTGAATCGCTCGATGAGATCGATGACTTCCCGTGGAGCAGCCATCTCTACGTTGCCTGCCGGAGTTCTTTCCACATCGTAGTTAGTAGTCTATAACGTTACACATTCCCGTACAAGCGCGAGGCAGAGACACGCACTGTACGGCTGAAGCCAATCCGGTGATCTGCATCGCTCGGGCGCAGCAGTAGTTCTCGTGTGGATCTTGGAGGAGTGGCTAGAGCCCTTGCCTTCGATCGTCGATAGAAGATACCATCATTTCAGAGTATAATTCCCTCTTACATCTGGAGTTGGAGAACGTATGGACAAGAAACGAGTGCTGGTGTGCAGTGCGTGGCCGTATGCGTCGGGGGTCCCTCACCTGGGAAACCTCGTCTCATCCCTGCTTTCCGGGGATGTGTTCACCCGCTACTACCGCCTGCGCGGACATGACGTGCTCTACGTCTCCGGAAGCGATGCGCACGGAACGCGGATCGAGTACGAGGCAAAGCAACTGGGGATCACGCCCGCGGAGCTCGCCGAGCGCAATCACAAGAAGATTCGTGCCGTAATCGAGGGGTTCGGGATCGAGTTCGATAACTACACGACGACTGAATCCCCCGTGCACAAGGAGTTCGTACAACGTATCTACCTGGACATGGAGAAGAACGGGTACATCACGACCAAGGAGGAGGATCGCGCCTACTGCCACAACTGCAAGGTGTTCCTCGCCGATAGGTTCATCTCCGGCACCTGCCCTCGCTGCGGCGCCTCCGGGGCGCTCGGAAACCAGTGTGATAAGTGCGGCTCGATTCTCGAGCCCGAGGAATTGGTTGATCCTGTCTGTAGCTTCTGCGGAAAGGGGGATATCGAGTTTCGCTCGACGCTTCACTGGTACCTCGATCTGGCCAAGCTTTCACCGCAATTGCAGGAATACGTGACGTCGCGCGACTTCCAGGGGAATGTCCACCAGTTCACCCAACAGATGATCTCGGATGGGCTGAGGCCGCGGGCAATGACCCGCGACATCGACTGGGGGATCCCGGCGCCGTTTGCCGGCGCTGAGAGGAAGGTGATCTACGTGTGGGGCGAGGCCGCCCTTGGGTATGTGTCGGCGGCGATGGAACACTTCGCCGGAGACGATTCTTGGAAGGAGTTCTGGTTCGGAGATGACGTCCACCAGATCTACGCCATCGGCAAGGACAACATCCCCTTCCACACGCTAATCTTCCCCGGCCAGCTCATCGCCTCGGGACGCGGATATCACCTCCCCGATCAGATCGCCGCCACCGAGTACCTAAACTGGATTGACGGGAACAGCTTCTCCAAGACCCGTGGAGTAGGGCTGTACTGCGACGATGCCCTCGAAGTGATGGATGCCGAGCTTTGGCGCTTTTATCTGATCTACAATCGCCCCGAGGGGCGCGATGTGAATTTCTCATGGGAGGAGCTAGCAAAGGCGGTGAACGGTGTCTTCATCTCCAACCTGGCGAACCTGATCAACCGCGTCCTGTCGTTCATTCAGGACCACCGCGAACGCATCGTCCCTGATACGGACATCGATGGCGAGGTGGCTGACCAAATAGAAAAGACGATCACTTCCTACGTCGGGGCGATGGAAGGAGCGAGCCTGAGCCAGGCCCTGCGTGAGGTCTGTTCGCTGGCGGTCTTCGGAAACGAGTACTTCCAGCGAAAAGCGCCGTGGGCGACCAAGGATGACACGGCCGTGGCGAGCGCGTTCCATTTGGTGAAGGCGATGGCGATATTGCTGTCTCCGTTTGTTCCCCGCTACGCCGCGCGCATCCTCGAGATCATGGGGGCCGGAAATGCGCATTGGGAGGAGATCGACTCTGTGTATAGAGGAAGGACGATCGGACCATCGCGCGTCCTTGTAGAGAGAATAGATGTAGAGAGGATCAAGGCCAAAGTTGAGAGTCTTCATCAGGAGCGGGTATCATTTGCCGACTTCGCTCGCCTTGACATGCGGGTGGGAAAGATCGTCTGTGTGGAGAATGTCCCCGGGGCGGATCACCTCTACCAGTTGCAGATCGACGTTGGAACGCGTACGCTAACCATTGTGGCGGGAATCAGGGACCACTACTCAGCCGAGGATCTCATCGGGCACCAGGTGGTCATCCTTGTGAACCTGGAGCCGACAGTGATACGCGGGGTGAAGTCAGAAGGGATGCTGCTCGTTGCGGGAAAAGGGCAAGGAATCTCCCTTCTTGCCCCGGATCGCGATGTCCCACCGGGAAGCCCGGTTAGCTAGGGCGTTGAAAAGGGTAGTTCGGGCCGCTAAAATCAGTTTGACTGAGGTGTAAATGCTATGTATGCAGTAATCGAAACGGGTGGTAAGCAGTATCTGCTGGAGAACGGAGATCTGTTCGATCATGAGCTGATCAGTAGCCTCCAGGCTGGCGAGACGGTCACCTTCGACAAGGTCCTGCTCGTTGTTGATGAAGGTGAGGTCCGCGTGGGAACCCCGTATCTGGATGGCGTGGAAGTAATGGGAGAAGTGCGTGAACAGGGGCGGGGCGACAAGGTGATTGTCTACAAGTACAAGAGCAAGAAGGGCTATCGTCGCAAGCAGGGACATCGCCAGTCGTACATGAAGACAAAGATCACATCGATCGGAGCCTAGAGGAGAAGCACGTGGGAGAGATCATTGTTTCGCGGGACGAGCATAATCGTATCCTTGATCTGACTGGGCAAGGAATAGACGGCGATACTCCCACTGGCGCGGCGGCACTGCGGTTCCTGCAGGCGAGTGTCTCCTCGATGATCGACTACCTCCATCTCGTGCCAGACTATTCTCTGGGTAATGGGGTGCATCTATCGATTGATCGGAGTGCTCCTCACCTTAACCGCGAGATCGATGCGATCATGGAGACACTTGTCATTGGATTGAGGGAGCTTGCGGCGGAATACGCACAGGACCTTGTCGTGCATGAAGCCACGGTGGGGATACGGGTTTAGTAAGGAGCAAGAATGGCACATAAGACAAGCACGGGCTCGACGAACAACCTACGTGATAGTCCAGGCCAGCGCCTGGGAGTCAAGCGCTTCGGCGGAGAGTGGGTGAACCCGGGGTCGATTATCATCAGGCAATGTGGGACAAAGTTCGCAGTAGGAAAGAACGTCGGTATGGGACGGGATTACACTATCTACGCCACTGTGCCCGGGTACGTCCAATTTACCGGGAACAAAAAGAAGTACGTTAACGTCCTCCGTGCCCAGCAGGGCCCCGCACAGGAAGACCCCGCCCGGCAGGGCACCGCTCGGCAGAGTGCTGCCCAGGAGGGCTAGGTTCTCTCGTGTTCACCTCTCTTGTGAGTCTCAGAGCCTCTATCCATGTTTATTGATGAGGCAACGATCCGCGTCCAGGGTGGACGCGGCGGAAACGGGGTTATTCGCTTCATATCAGACAAACACAACTGGAAGGGAGGCTCGGACGGTGGAAACGGCGGAGACGGTGCGGATGTTGTTATTCGCAGTTCGCTGAGCGTATCCACGCTATATCAGTTCCGCAATCGACCGAAGTTTGCCGCTGGACAGGGAGAAGATGGAGGCAGTAACAACAAACAGGGCGCGCGTGGAAAGCCAGCGCTGATCCTAGTGCCTATGGGCACGATCGTGCGTGATAGCCTCACTGGAGAGGTGCTCGCTGACCTGGTGACGCCGGAAGAAGAGGTGGTTGTAGCTCATGGTGGCGAAGGCGGCCGCGGGAACAACAGTTTCGTCACCTCGTCCAGGCAGGCCCCTCGCATCTGCGAGCGCGGCCTCGCGGGAGAGGACCGGACGTTGCGCATGGAGCTGCGGCTTATCGCTGACGTGGGGATCATCGGGTATCCGAACGTGGGGAAGTCGAGCCTGATCTCTCGCATATCGGGAGTTCAGGCGAAGATCGCCGACTATCCGTTCACAACCCTCTCTCCCAACCTCGGCGTTGTCGATGTCGATGGCCGGCATCAGTTTGTCGCGGTAGACATTCCTGGGCTGATCGAGGGAGCACACGCTGGCAAGGGATTGGGGGACAGGTTCCTCAGACATGTGAAGCGCACGCGCGTGTTGATTCACATGATCGATCTGGCTAAGCTGGAAGGGCGAGATCCGTTGGAGGATTATCGTCGCATCAACGAAGAGCTGCGAGCGTTCAGCGAGGAACTGGGAACCAGACCGCAGATCGTGGTAGGAAACAAGGTAGACCTGCTGGACGAGGATGCTGTTCAAGAGGAGAAGAGAAGATTTGCCGCGATTGGCGTGGATGTGATTCCGATCTCCGTGGCCACTGGAGCTGGGTTGCGTGCCTTGGTGAATGGGACGTACAACAGGTTGCAGTCGATCGGCGTAACGGCGGTTGATCGGGGAAGCGCGCTTAAGCGCCGCGTCTACCGCTTTCACAACGAGGAAGGGTTTCACGTTGAGCGTGATGGTGAGACGTTTGTCGTCATAGGGCAGGGCGTAGAGCGACTGGTGACGAAGTTGGTTCTCGATAGTCGGGACGCACAGGAGTACCTGAGCAATCGGCTGGAAAGGATGGGTGTATTGCGGGAATTAGGCAGGCAAGGGTTTACACCGGGAGACCCACTGCGAATCGGAGGAGTGGAACTTGAACTTGAGCGGTAGAATCGGCCTCTTCGGGGGCACGTTCAACCCACTGCACAGCGTACACCTGCTTGTGGCAAAATCGGCCTATGAGCAGTTTGAACTGTCAAGAGTAGTCTTCATCCCGAGCGGGATTCCCCCGCACAAGGAGATCCTGGGCAACGTGACCAAGGAGGACCGCTACGCGATGGTGAAGGGGGCAATCGCGCCCTACGACCACTTTTCCGTGTCGCGCATCGAGATCGACCGCGAGGGACCTTCGTACACAATTGATACGATTACGGCTCTGCAAGGCCGGTATCCACAGGGGCTATGTTTCATCGTCGGGGCCGATCTTCTGATGCAGATCGAAACGTGGAAGGATCCTCGGAAGCTCCTTGCGAGTGTCCCTTTTCTTATCGCGCCGCGGAACGGGATCTCCAAGGACGTCTTTGCGGCTCCGCCGTTCGACACGGCAAGGATTTCCTTTTTGGAGATGGAAGAGGTCGATCTCTCCTCCACCTGGGTGCGCGAACAAATAAGGCGGGGAGAGGGAATTCCCGATTGTGTGCCGGATCCCGTGGCGAGCTATATCGAGGAACACGGCTTGTATCAATACCGAGAGCCGGTGCGTGCGAAGTAATAGGAGGTAGGTATCAAAAGAAGTTTACGTGTTAATGAGCGGATTCGTGAGCCGAATGTCTTAGTGATAGACGACAAGGGTGAGAACCTGGGGCTAATGGCGACACCCGATGCAGTGGCGCTTGCGAAGGAGCGAGGGCTCGATCTCGTGGAGGTCGCATCGCAGTCTGAGCCGCGAGTGTGTAAGATTGTCGATTACGGAAAGTATCACTACCAGCAGGAAAAGCGGGAACGTAAGCAGAAGCATCGCTCGCGTCTGAAGGAAATGAAGTTTACGATCAAGATCGGAGAGCATGACTTCCAGACGAAGATGCGGCGCGTGCGGGAGTTCTTGACTCAGGGGGATATGGTACGCGTGTCGATCTTCTTCCGCGGGCGAGAGATCGTACATGCCGCGCGCGGGCGTGATCTCTTGAAGCGAGTAGCAGACGAGCTGAGCGATATCGCCCGTGTGGATGAGCAGCCACAGTCGAGAGGAAAGATAATGCAGATGATGCTGGTTCCAAATCAGAACCAGAACACTTGATAAGGAGGAGAAGATGCCTAAGCAGAAGACACACCGAGCGGCGAGCAAGCGCTTCCGACGCTCGAAGAGTGGGAAGCTCTTCCATCACATGTCTAACTATTTTCACAAGAATGTGAAGAAACGGACGAAGTCAGTCCGCCAAGCCCGCCAGGACAAACAACTATCCGGCGGACAAGCAAGGAATATTAAGCAAATGATCGGGCGTTAACGGACCAGGAGGAAGAAGATGCCACGAGCACGTGGGGGAAACAAGAGACTACAGAGCCGAAAGAAGATCATGCGGCTCGCCAAGGGATTCAAGGGTAAGCGTGGGACGTCGCACCGCATCGCAAAGCAATCGGTGATGAAGGCGTTGCGTAACAGCTACATCGGCCGCCGACTTCGCAAGCGCGACTTCCGCCGGTTGTGGATCGTGAGGATCGGCGCTGCGGCAAAGCAGAACGGCCTGTCATACTCGGCATTCATCGGCGGCCTGCAGCGGCGCGGAATTGGCCTGAATCGGAAGATGCTCTCCGAGATCGCCGTGCACGACGGTGAGACATTCTCTGCATTGGTGACAATGGCCAAGGAGGAAGCGGTCAAGGGGTAAGATGGGTTCACAAGAGACCGCCCTTCGGTTGCACGAATTCCGGAAGGAAGAAGGGTGTCCGATCATCCCTCCCTATGGATCGATCCCCTCGGGTGACCTCACCCCGGACCTGTTCTTTGTCGCGCTGGGAGCTAAGCCATGGCGAGTCTGTCAAGGAATGGCCGCGGCCAACTGTGACGAGATGCTGAGTGCGGCAAGTGTTGCCGTTGATCCCGAGGGGTGCGAGCGGATAGTGCGTGGTGCCATTTCCTTCGCCACGAATGAGACGAAGACGACTGCGTACATCGATGATGGCCTATTGAGTGAGATCGCACATGACACCGAGTCCCCACAACCTGTGATTAGCGAGGTAGGTTCACCTCTCGACCTTCCGCTGGTGTTTGCCAGCGCTTCGCTGCGTGGTGTAGGTTTCGTGCCGCTCAATTTGGATAATACTGGCAGAATCAAGTTCGCGGGCTTTGCCGATGATCCGGTCAACGAGACCATGGTGCGTGCCGGATTCGAATGCGTGACGCGGAGTGCACTGGGCGGTTGCCCACTTCTGTTCTCCCGTGACCGCAAGGCGTCACTTGCAGGCCATGTTCGTTACCTGCGCGGGATTGTCGATCAGGGCGGCTTGGGATCACTGTGGGAGAAACTGGAGCGATTGCGCACTTTCCCAGCGCTGCACGGGACCGCCAGGACGACCTACACCCTGCTCGATGGTGAAGACCCACGTGTCCGCACGGCGATCGAAGAGGTGGCAGTTACTAGCTCCAAGAGCGGTCGAATCCCCGCGCAGCCGAAAGGGCTCGTTGCCAACATCGCGGAGCGGTATGATGATCTTTCTAGCCATATCTTGACGGGAAGGAAAGCGCACGATTCGCAGGCGATCGATCTGGCAGAGGAAAAGGTGCGGCCCCTCCCCGCACAACTGGACTATGAACAAGCGATCGATCGCTATCTGAAAGATGTAGATGTACATACAGGATCTGATGAAATGAGGAACAACCGCTTGGGGCTCATCGCCTCTGTCGTCAATCTCTTTGCCCGCGTCGGTGACTTCGATGCGCTCTTAGAGAACGGACGAGAGGATCTGATCCAAGCGAAGAAAGAATATGAACCATAGGCTTACAAGCGCGCGCATCGAGGTTTGTGGAATCGAACTCATCGGTTTCCACGGCTACTACGATGCAGAACGGACGAAGGGGAATCGCTTCTCCGTCGATCTTCGAGCAGAGGGCGACTTTTACGATTCTCTGTCGAGTGATCGATTGGAGGAGTCCATCGATTATTCGCAGATGGTACGGGTTGTTCGCGATGTCAATCAGGCAAGAGATTATCTTCTCATCGAGTCCTTCGCCAATGGTATCGCAGACGCCCTGCTTGAGCGGTTCCCGCGCATGCAGAGGATTTACGTACGGGTGGAAAAACTGGCCCCGATGGGCCTAGGAAGAGTGAGATGTGCAGCCATAGAGCTGGAGAAAGAGAGGGAGCAGTAGAAGGTCTCGTCTACCTCGGGCTGGGGTCTAACATGGGGGACCGGCGCAAGGAGATGGATGATGCACTTGAGTTCCTCGCAGATAACGGCACGCGCGTTATGCAACGCTCCTCCTTCTACGAGACGGAGCCGGTCGGCTACCCCGATCAGCCGTGGTTTCTGAACGCGGTTGTCGCGGTGAAGACCGAGCTTGCTCCCTCGGAGCTCCTCGCTCTATGTAAGGAGGCCGAGCGTCGAGGGAAGCGGGCGGACACCGTTCGCTTCGGCCCTCGCACGATCGACATTGACATCCTACTCTACAAAGGGCAAAGCTACCGTGACGGCAGCCTTCAGATTCCCCACCCCCGCATGCACGAGCGCCGATTCGTCCTGGTTCCGCTTGTCGAAATCGCCCCGGGGATAAGCACCCCGGGAGAACAAACACAATACGCCGACATACTGGTTGGGCTCGATGAGAAAAAGAAGGTGGCAAAATCAAAGGATCACGCATTCTGATAACGGTCGACACGACCGAGAAACACGTCAAACGAACTCGCGTAGCGGTCGTAGAAGACGAGAAGCTGATGGAAATCTTCTACGCACATCCGACGCAAGAGAACATCGTGGGGAACGTCTACAAGGGCAAAGTGGAGGATGTCCTCCCCGGGCTAGGCTCAGCGTTCGTCAATGTGGGCGAGAAGAAGAGTCTCTTCCTATCGAAGGGCGAGATAAACGATCAAATCATGATTGAGAAGGGGTTCAAACCGTGGCAGGGCGCCGCGCCAATCAACAAGCTCCTCCGCCCCGGTGAAACGCTCACTCTGCAGGTGAGGCGCGGGGGAATCGGATCGAAAAACCCGCAGGGCACGACAAAGATCAGCCTCCCGGGACGGTTTTGGGTCTTCCTCCCCACTGAGGACCGGCTGGGGGTATCCCGTCGCGTCGATAGCGTGCGCACGCAACGCCGCCTGCGCCACATCGCGCGCGAGCTGAAGAAAGAGGGGCAGGGGATGATCGCCCGCACGGCGGCGCAGGCGGCGAGCAAGGAGGAACTTACGCGCGACTATGAGCTCTTGGCACAGACTTGGGAGAGCATCGAGTCCGCGGCAAAGGCAGCATCAGCACCGCAGCTCCTGTACAAGGGGATGGGCCTCGTTCAGACGATCCTCCGCGATCGGCTCGTCCCAGACGTGGCTGAGGTGATCGTCGACTCCGAATTCTTCTACGAGAAGATACAGTACTTCTTGGAATACATGCACATGGAGGAGTACAAGGAACGCATCACCCTCTACCAAGAGAAGGACCAGCTCTTCCAGCACTACCACCTTGAGGAACAGATCCAGGAGACGCAGTCGCGGCGTGTGTCGCTGGCCGACGGTGGTTCGATCGTGATCGACGAGACGGAGGCCTTGATCGCCATCGACGTAAACACCGGAGGAGACGTGCAGCACCGCAACCAACGGGCAGCGATCCTAAACACGAACCTCGATGCGGCGTGCGAGATCGCTCGCCAACTGCGGCTGCGACAGATGAGTGGAATCATCATCGTCGATTTTGTGGACATGGATGACCCAAAGGACGAGCAAGCACTGATCGATAAGGTGAAGGAAGAGCTGAAGAAGGACAGGGTATCGTCTGATTTCGTCGACCTGACCGGCTTGGGTCTGGTGGAGATAACGCGTAAGCGTGCGGGAGAGAGTCTCGCGGACATGCTGGAGAGCGCGGAGTTTGATGCTTGATCGGATGAGGGAGAGCCGCTAGAATAGTGGCTGTCGAGTTGGGCGAATAGCTCAGTTGGGAGAGCGTTCGGGTCACATCCGAAAGGTCGCAGGTTCGAGCCCTGCTTCGCCCATTTCCCTCCTCCGGTTCAAG
>CAZRQM010000001.1:9840-12787 GCA_964602385.1 uncultured Thermotogae bacterium
TCGAGCATCGTGCGTGCGCTGCTGCGCGCGGGTTACGAGGTGCGCGTTCTCATTCGCAATGGGTCAGACACGCGTAATCTCGACGGACTTGAGATTGAACGCGTCATCGGAGACATCACGGATCCGATGTCTCTCGCGCGTGCCATGCGCGGTTGCACACATGTGTTTCATGCCGCGGCTCTGTACTCGTTTTGGGTCACTATCCCCGGTCTCATCGAGCGGGTGAACGTTCAAGGGACGCGGAATGTACTGCGGGCGGCGCTAGAGGCAGGGATCGGTCGAGTTGTCTACACAAGTTCCGTTGCAGCGCTCGCCGTTCCAGAGGATGGCGCTCCCGTCGATGAGTTGACGCCGATCGACCCGGGCAAGATCATCGGTGCGTACAAGAGGAGCAAGTACGCCGCGGAGCAGGTGGCGCTGGAGTACGTGGCAAAGGGGTTACCTGTCATCATCGTCAATCCATCCTTTCCTGTCGGTCCGCGCGACATCAAGCCGACGCCGACCGGACAGACGATCGTCGACTTCCTCAACCACCGCCTTCCTGCGTACGTCGACACGGGAATGAACGTTGTCGATGTGGATGACGTTGCCCGTGGTCATGTCCTCGCCGCGGAAAAGGGGAGGATCGGGGAGCGCTACATCCTCGGAGGAAAGAACATGACAATGGGCGAGCTTCTCGCCCTCCTGTCCAAGATCACAGGCATCCGTGCTCCGCGCATGCGGATGCCTTATCAGCCTCTCCTTGCCCTCTCCTATCTCAACGCAGGCTGGTGCAGGATGACGAAGACTACTCCCAGGATGACGCCGGACACGATACGCATGTCGCGTCACTACATGTACTACAATCCGGCGAAGGCGATCGACGAACTGGGCCTACCGCAAACAGAGCCACAAGTAGCGCTTGCGAAGGCCGTCGATTGGTACGTGGAGAATGGATACGGGAAGTAGCGGTGGTCTCTCAGCCCTTGTTGCTATGTTCGAGGGCTTACGGGGAGAGTCTTTTTAGAGAACTTGTGTACCAACGCCGCTTCCACGCTCGTTGGAACAAACGATGTCACGTTTCCGCCGAAGCGTGTCACTTCCTTGACGATCGATGATGACAGGAAGGAGTACTTACCGGCGGTCATGAACAGGACGGTCTCAATATCGGAGTCCAGGTCGCGGTTGGTGAGGGCCATCTGGAATTCGTAGTCAAAGTCGGAATTGGCTCGCAGACCACGCACCACGGCGGTTGCCCCGAGCTTGTGGGCGCAATCGATCAGTAGCCCTTTGTAGCTCGTCACCTCGACATCGTTTATTGCCATCTCAGCCAGGGCATCGCGGGTAATCTGCTCGCGTTCTTCCACGGAGAAGAGCGGGTGTTTGTTCGGATTGGCGACGATGGCGATAATCAGCTTGGGGAAGAGTTTGCGCGCGCGTCGGACGATGTCGATGTGTCCGTACGTGATCGGGTCGAAGCTTCCCGGATAGATCGCTCTTGGCATGGTCATGATGCATTGATT
Organism: uncultured Thermotogae bacterium; assembly: GCA_964602385.1. Classification (GTDB taxonomy): domain Bacteria; phylum Bipolaricaulota; class Bipolaricaulia; order UBA7950; family UBA9294; genus M55B144. The sequence continues at coordinate 11,343 of CAZRQM010000001.1, forward strand.
CTAGCGCCTGCGGGTGCTTAACTCAATCTGCCACCGTCACTGCTATCCTGTCCGTGTCGCTTGGATTAGTCGATGGGTTCGGCTGTGGCCCAACAGCGGCGATGTTCATCCGTGGTAAATCGACGTAGGACTCGATGATGCGACGTGCATCGTTCACCGTGACGGCATTGATGCGGGCGATCACGTCATCGGGAGAGAGGATATCACTATCGACGATCGCCGCGCTTCCCAGGCGGGACATATGGTCGATGTTCGACTCGAGGTCGAGGATGAAGTTCCCTCGCAGCTTCGCCTCCGCGAGATCGAGTTCCTCTTGTCGCACGCTATCACGACGCAGCGTGCTGAGCTCTTCGAGGAGGATGTCAAGCGTCCGATTCACGTTCTTCGGGGCGATCCCGGCATAGGTCAGCCAGACCCCGGCGTCGGAGTAGCTGATCACTGCACTCGATACGGCGTATGCCAACCCCAGTTCCTCGCGCACATGGGTGAACAGACGCGAGCTCGTCCCCCCACCGAGGATGGTGTTCACCACTTCGGCGGCAAAGCGGTCATCGCTCCTGGCATCGGGGGCGGGGAGGCCGATGTAGATATGAGTCTGGCCGGTCTCCCGTGAGTGAGAGTTCCTATCACTTCTAAGAAGCGGCGGGCAACGATTAAGAGTGCACGAGCTAGCTGATGACTCCTCGAACAGATCTGATGCAAGAGGCAGGACGCTATCAGCATCTGCCGCCCCACATACCACGAGGACCATTCTCTCTGGCTGGTAGAAGCCGGAGTGGAAGGAGATGAGATCCTGCCGCGAGACGCTCGCTATGGTTTCGTGTTCTCCGAGGACGGAGCGCGTCAGCGGATGCCCACCCTGCCACAAGCCGGCGGTGAACAGGTCGTAAGCCTGCTGTTCGGGGTCGTCGTCCCTTCCTCGGATCTCCTCTGAGACAACACCGCGCTCGCGCTCCAACTCAGCGCTTGAAAATGATGGGTGTTGGGTGATATCAGCGATAATCTCCAGCACCCGGCGCAGACCACTTGCAGGTGCCTCGGCGTAGTAAAATGTGGATTCTTTGCCCGTGGCCCCGTTTATTTCTCCTCCCAGGGCGTCGATTTGGCGCGAGATCTCTCTTGTGTCTCGCGTGGGTGTGCCCTTGAACAACATGTGTTCGATGAAGTGCGCTATCCCGGGTTGAGAGGGGGGATCGTCGCGGCTTCCAACCCTTACCCACAAACCCACGCTGATGGAGCGTGAATGCGGGACCTCCTCCACGAGGACCCGCATTCCGTTATCCAATACCGCTTCTGAGAGACCGTCATAAAGGAGTGAGGTCTTCACCACCGATCCTCGAATGCTGGCGGTTCTTCCTTCTTTCTCTTGGGTTCAGCAGGCGGCTCTACTTGTTTCTCTTGCTGTTGCTCTTGCTGCCTCTCTTGGTGCTGTTTTTCTTGGTGTT
>CAZRQM010000001.1:12887-38905 GCA_964602385.1 uncultured Thermotogae bacterium
TGTTTCTCTTGCTGTTGCTCTTGCTGCCTCTCTTGGTGCTGTTTTTCTTGGTGTTGCTCTTCTTGTTTCTCTTGTGGTTTTCCCCGTTTCTTGCGTCCCTCTTGCTCTTCTTCTGAAACTATGCGCCGGAGCTTGTAGCGGCCGCGTTCGTCTATATCGAGAACCTCCACCTTTACCTTGTCACCGGACTTAACGACGTCCGATACCCGCCGTACGTATTCGTCGGAGAGTGCGGAGATGTGGATGAGGCCGGTTACATCCGCGGTGAGCTCGACAAATGCGCCATAGTCGGTCGTGTTGGCGATTGTCCCGTCGATGATATCCCCGACCTTGATCGTCGGATCGACTTTCTTCGGTGCGTGATGTCCGCCGTTGCCCCGGGAGCGCCCTCCTCCGCGATTGTGCGAGGAGGCATCATCCCAGTTCGCGCCCTCGATGACGCGGCGCAGGTCCGGTCGGCCCATCTTATCCTCGCCGATGACCTCGATCGTTATCTCGTCACCCGGCTTGACGATGTCCCGCACGTTGTCCACGAACCCGGGAGCGAGATTGGAGACATGCACCAGCCCTTCACTTCCGTTCTTTAGGTCGACGAACGCTCCGAAGTCGACGACGCGCGTGACCTTTGTCGTCATCGTGGTGCCAACCTCGATCTCTGCGGTGAGGTCCTCGACCCAGCGCTTGGCGGCCTGCACGGACTCCATGTCCACGCTGGCAAACTTCACTGTGCCGTCGTCCTCGATGTCGATCTGGGCCCCGGTCTCCTCGATGATCTTGCGGATCATCTTTCCGCCCGGCCCGATAACAAGCCCGATCTTCTCCCGCGGGATGATGATCGTCTCCAATCGAGGTGCGTACATCGACAGGTGATCGCGTGGTGTTGGGAGTGCCTGCTCCATCTTGGCCAGGATCTCCAAGCGCGCCTGCTTGGCCTGCTCGAGCGCCTTGCGTAGCGTCTCGCGTCCAATCCCGCCGACCTTCACATCCAGCTGGAACCCGGTGATCCCATCGCGCGTGCCGATTACCTTGAAGTCCATGTCGCCGTAGTGATCCTCGTCGCCGAGGATATCGGTGAGGATGACTCGCTTATGTCTGGATTCATCCTCGACCATTCCCATGGCGATTCCGGCGACTGCCTTCTTCGTCGGGACGCCGGCGTCCATCATGGATAGCGATCCGCTGCACACCGTTGCCATTGAGGAAGAGCCATTCGATTCGAGGATCTCCGACACGATCCTGATCACGTACGGGAATTCCGCCTCATCTGGGAGGACGGCGCTCAGGCCGCCCTCGGCAAGGTAGCCGTGGCCGATGGAACGACGGCTCGGAGACCCCATGCGCTTCACTTCACCGACGGAGTAGGGGGGAAAGTTGTAGTGGAGCATGAACCGCTTCGTACCTTCCTTCATCATCTGGTCAATGATCTGCTCGTCACCGCGCGTCGCACCAAGGGTGACGATTCCCAGGCTTTGGGTCTCACCGCGGGTGAATATGGCCGAACCGTGCGCGCGTGGGAGTACACCGACTTCGCACGTGATCTTCCGAATCTCATCCGGCCGACGACCATCGATGCGCACGCCGCGTTCGAGGATTTGACTGCGCATGTAGTCTCGATAGAGTTCGTCGACTACGGAGGCGACCTTCTTCCGCAGCGTGGCTGCATCCCCCGCTGTGATGTCATCCGTTGCCGTGACCTCTATGGCGTGGTCGCGCAGGGACTTGATGAAGTCGGCCCGTTCCTTCTTGTTCCCCAGGGAGACCAGGGTAGGAAACTCAGAGTTGATGAGCGCTGCTACCCGATCGCGCAGAGAAGTGTCCTTCTCGGGGGAAGGAGGGATCTCCTTCTTCACCGGGTGTACCCGTTCCACGAACCTCTCCTGCAGCTCGACGAGTTGCTGGATTGCCTCGTGCGCCATGCCGATCGCGCTCACGACCTCTTCTTCGGAGATCTCGTTCATCAGCCCCTCGACCATGGTCACCGTCTGCTTCGTTCCGGCAACGGTGATCTCCATGCTCCCCTCTTCCCGCGCCTCGGCCCCAGGGTTGACCACGAACTGTCCGTCTTTGTATCCGACTTGCACGCCGGCGATCGGTCCATTGAACGGGGCCTCAGAGATCATCAGCGCCGCCGATGCTCCCAGGATGCTCAGCATGCTTGGCGAGCAATCCGCTTCCGCCGACAGAACGGTGGCGACAATCTGCACCTCGTCACTGTAACCGTCGGGGAAGAGCGGCCGAATCGGCCGGTCTATCATGCGTGCGCTGAGGACGGCGACGTCACTTGGACGCCCCTCGCGTTTGAAGAAGCCACCGGGGATCTTCCCGCTGGCGTAGAACCGTTCCTCATAGTCAACACGAAGAGGAAAATAGTCGGTATCTTCTGTACTCTCTTGTACACATACCGTTACCAGGACACGTGTGTCTCCATAACTCGCCAGTACTGCGCCACTCGCCTGTTTTGCCAGTCTCCCGGTTTCCAGGGAGAATTGTTTACCGTTAAACTCTATACTTTCCTTGATTAGCATCTCGCTATTAGACTCCTCTGATTCCTAGACTCTGAATCAATTCCTTGTATGCTGCGAGGTCATGTTTTTTCACGTACTTCATCAGCCGGCGCCGTTGGCCGACCATCTTTCGCAGGCCCCGCTGAGAGCTAAAATCCTTACGGTGGACGTTTAAGTGCTCGGTAAGCTCTCTGATCTTCTCGGTGAGCAGCGCGATTTGCACCGCCGCTGACCCTGTGTCTGCCTCGCTTTGTCCGTACTTTTTTGCGATTTCCTCTTTCTTTTCCCGCGTTAGACTCATCTTGTCCTCCTTCTCTCCCGCTTCCGAGGGTGGGATTGCCCCGTCCCCCAGGAGGGGATCGATAGTCTTGTCGTCGGTCTTGAGCACCATGCTCTCGACCACAGGTCAGTTCGCCGATAGCCTCCCGACCCTCCGTCCTATTTCGTACTTCACCCTCTCCTCATCTATGGTGAGGAGCTTCCTATCCCGTAGCAGGTACTCCCCTGCAACGATTACATCAGTGACATCGCTTCCGTGCCCCGCATAGACGAGCGCGGAGAAGGGGTCGTAAGCGGGTATGGTGTCGACTCCGGAGAGATCGACAAGGACAATATCCGCGTCCTCGCCAACAGCGATCCTGCGTGCCCCCATGCCGAGAGCCTCTGCTCCGTTACGCGTAGCCATGATAGTGGCCTCCTGCGCTGGTAGGACCGTCGGGTCCTCCAAGTGTTCCTTCTGCAGCAAGGACGCCATCCTCATTTCCTCGATCATATCCTGGCTGTTGTTTGATGCTGCTCCGTCCGTGCCCAACGCGACGTTTACCCCCGCATTGAGTAATGATACGACAGGAGCGTGGCCGTTTCCCAGCTTGGCGTTGCTCTTCGGACAGTGTACCACGGTTACCGCGCGTCGCGCGAGGATCTCCATCTCCTGCGCGGTGACGTGGACACAGTGTGCGGCGATGGTAGGTACGGAGAAGACGCCAAGCTTGTCCAGTGCTGCCACCGGTGTGTCTCCCCATTTCTCCTTTGCCCATGCCACTTCCGCCCGTGTTTCGGAGAGATGGATGTGCAGTGGAACATGCTTCCGCTGCGCCAGATCAACTGCCGCGGTCCATACGTCCATTCCGCATGTGTAGATAGCGTGCGGGCTCACCGCTGTTCTGATCCGTCCGCCGGACGCGCCATGCCATCGCTCGATGGCCGCGCGTGCCTTTCCAAGTTCATCCTTCCCATGTTCGTCGAGTTTGCCTGCCACGATTCCGTAGGAAAGAGTGGCACGCATGTGGGCTTCGCTTACGGCGCGGGCGATGGAGTCGGTATGAAAGTACATGTCGGCGACTTGTGTCGTTCCACCCTTGATCATCTCCGCCAGGCTGAGAAGCGATCCCCAGTACACATCATCGGGGGTAAGTCTCTTTTCCGCCGGCCAGATATGCTTGTGTAACCACGTATCAAGGGACACGTCATCAGCCAGGCTGCGGAAGAGGCTCATTGGAAGGTGCGTATGTGCGTTTACCATCCCCGGCAGCGCGAACCTTCCCTGTCCGTCGACAACCGTATCACCGGCTGACAAGGGGAGCGGTTGTTCATCGACTGCGGAGATTACGCCGTTTTCGATGCGCAGGTTGACGGCTTTCGCTGTTGCGGGGTCGCCGACAGCGGCAATGACATTCTTGATGACGATACCCATTGACAATTCTTCTTTTCCCATCTGATAGAAATTATAGCCTTTATGAGGATCCACCGCAATGCCTATTCCTTGGCACGGGGCGGGCGCCCGGTAGCACTGAACCAGTAACGAACGCGTTCCAGCACAGTCTCTCAGGCAGCAAACCAATCCGGAAAATGCCTTCCATTCTGCATTTCCAGAGACATGGCATCAAGCCTCGAACCAGGATGTCTCGAGAACCCAATCTCAGACAGCACTTCGCGGTTCTAGAATCAGTTCCTTCCTCTTGATCTCTATCGAGCCTCAAGAAGCTCCTTGACCAAACTCGCCGCAGGGTGAGCAATGCTAATCGAGGCCTCGGAAGATAGCCCTGAACATCACGAGCACCGGAAGCACCTCGAGTCTTCCCATCCACATGTTGAGAATAAGGATCAGCTTAGCAACAGCAGACATCCCGGCATTGGTGATGCCGACAGAGAGCCCTACGGTGCTTTGAGCGGAAACTACCTCGAATAATGAGTCGGCAAGTGTGTATCCATTGGGAACGAAGTGCATCAGGATCAATGTGCCCCCCAACGTACACACCAACCAGGCGAAGAATATGACAGCCGCTCCCTGGACACGCGAATCCGCTTCCTCTGTAGTAAGTCTCTCGTTTCCCAGCTGAAACCTTAGCACCTTCTTCGGTGAGCTGATTGTCTTATTGAGCCACCAGCTCACGCCGCGGATGAGCACGACGGCTCGCATGACTTTGATTCCGCCAGCGGTGGAACCAGTAGTCCCGCCGACAAACATCGCCAAGATGAGAATCAGCTTGGATGCCTCGGACCACGACCGAAGTGACTCGGTCTGGAAGCCGGTCGTACTCACCGCGGACATTGCTTGAAACGCGGAGGATGCTAGCGACTGCGATGATCCGGCGAACAAGTTCTGGATGAGCAGAACCAGAGTGATTGTGGCTGCGAACAACGCAAACCATCGAGCTTGATAGAAATTGCCACGCAAGTTGAGCTTCTTCCCCTGCAGCAGCTCGTAGTGCGTCGCGAAACTCATCGCGCCAAGGAGCATGAGCAGGATGATAACCAGCCGAACGCCCCAGCCGGTGTAGTGCCCCATACTCGCTGATGTCGTTGAGAACCCTCCAGTCGAAAGCGCCGTCATGGAGTAGTTGATCGCATCCCACGTGCTCATACCAACCCCCCAAAGGAGCACGATGCCCACAAACGTATACAGGATGTAGATCCACCACATTGTGCGGACCGTCGCCGCGATTGTTGGCTGAATCTTGGTGTCGCGCTCGGCGAAGAAAAGACCTCTTCCCGGCCTGATGGGCCTGGGCATGAGTCCCAGAACCAGAACGATGACTCCGATGCCGCCAATCCATTGCAGAAGCGAGCGCCACCATTGGAGCGTATGCGGAAGCATCTCCGGATGCGCTACAACGGAAAGGCCCGTCGTTGTGAACCCCGACATCGCCTCGAACAGCGCATTCCCATAATCAAGAAACACATTCGCTGCACCTGGATCGGGAGACCGGGCAGCAATGAAGAACGGGACAGCTCCCAAGAGAGCCACGAGGAGCCAACCGACCGCCGCGATAACTAGTCCGTGCTTTAGATTGGCCTCAGCATCGCCATGGAACGGGAGGTACAACACTGCTGCAAGAGCGAAGGAGAGCCCACCCGCGACTGCAAATGGGAAGAGCATCGCTTGCTCCCTCCATGCAATGGCGACAAACAACGTCGCCACCGACATAAGCCCCACAAGGGCACAGATCAAGCCCAAGTCTCTACTAATGATGCGGATGTCAGCAGAGCGCATGTTTCTATTGGAGCATCGCAGAAAGTTCGGCGTTCGTCGCCCTTTGCCTCGCAAGGAACACGGTGACAAGGTCGCCCGGGGCTAACGTGTCAATTGAGGTCGGTGGGTAATGCCGTTCGTTACGCATTACGTCGATGACCCAATGATCTTCCTCGACAAGGCCGATACTTGACGGGGAGGTTCCGCAGAGCGAAGACCCCTCATTCACAATGATCTGTGCAATGCGGGAACCGTCATTTAGCACGATATCGTACACAACTGATGTCGAGAGGAACAGACCGCATAGACGCTCGGCCACAATCCGCGCGGGTACGATGACGCTCTCTGCACCTAGGCGTTGGAAAATCTCTCGGTGCTCCTCATCCGCTGCAATCGAACCGACGCGAGAAACTCCAAGATCCAGGGAGTAGGTAATGGTCCGCATATTCTGCTCATCGTCATCCGAGGTTGCCAAGACGAGGGAAGCACCTGCTACCCCTCCGTCTCGCAGCTCCTCCAGTGAAGTCTCCCGAAGACGGATCACTTGGATCCCCTTCAATTGAGCGAGATGCTCAGCCTTCTTAGGATCAGACTCGAAAGCCGTAATCTTATGCCCACGTGCCGACGCTTCGCGAATAAGCGCTTCCCCGACAGATCCGGTCCCAACGATGGAGATTCTCTTGGACGCCATTGTTACCCTCCTCTGTGCCGGTGCTCGCGGAAGAGGACTCCGCTCCGCGCCCGGCACGAACCTGAGTTTCTTTCATGGTAGGAGGGGGCGGATCAAGTTGCTGCATAGAATCGCCCCAGAGATATCAAGAAACTGTAAGGATCGCAGTGTGACGCGGCGCCATGTATGCGGTGCCGGCTAGGGAAGAACCGCTGGACTGGAGACCGTCTTGATGCTGGATGTGGGCACCCGGCAAGCCAGTGAATCCGGGAAGCCGCAACGTCCCCGGGAGCGTCAACGGACTCTGTCGGGAGAAGTTCTGAGACACACCGTAGCCCCGACTACGGCAACTCCTCTGTTGAGAGTCTGTACCCGACACCCTGCTCCGTGTGTAGGAGCCGTGGACGTGCAGGGTCGGCCTCGATCTTCCGCCGTAGATTGCCCATATGCACTCGCAGGTGGTGAACACCTCCGGAGCGGTACGGCCCCCAGACCTCCCCACGCAGGAAGCGATGAGTAAGCACCCGGTCCGCATTCTCTATCAATGTCGTCAGTAGACGGTACTCAATCGGGGTGAGATGGACCTCCGTTCCGTCGACTGACACGCGACGCGTGTCCAGCTCGACTCGCAGAGTTCCCGCCTCGAAGACACCCTCCCCATCTACGGAAGCAGCCTGAGCGCAATGGCGCAACGCAACCCGCAAGCGCGCGTGAAGCTCAGAGACACTGAATGGCTTTGTAAGGTAGTCATCCGCGCCGCGATCAAGCGCCGCGACTTTGTCAAGGTCCTTGTTGCGCGCCGACACGATGATGATGGGGAGCTTCGACCACGAACGTACGACATCGATGATCTCCACTCCATCCATGTCAGGCAATCCCAGATCCAGGATGATCAGATCCGGAGGACGAGACTTGATCATCACTAGCGCTTGCCGGCCTGTCACAGCTTCCGCAAAGCGATAACCCTGTTGTTCCAGCGAGACGCGAAGAAACCGGCGGATGCCCGGCTCATCCTCAATGATCAGTATGAGTGGTCGGTCAGGCGACATGTGCGTCGTTCCCTTCCTGATCTGTCGCGATGGTATCCCCTAACATGAGGCTTCCACCTTCGATCGGAAGAACGAACTTGAAGATCGCCCCACCATGCGGTCGCGGCTCAGCCCAGATCCGTCCGCCGTGCGCCAGGACGATTCCGCGACTGATCGCCAATCCCAGACCCGCGCCCCGTGAGCTGTCGCTCTGCACATTGCGCCCACGGTAGAATTTGTCGAAGATCCGTTCGCATTCGTGCGGGTCGAGACCGACGCCGCGATCGGTGACGGAGATCTCAATTCCCGCCTCCGTCTGACGCGCCGCAACGTCAATCGACGTCTCTTCAGAGGAGTACTTGGCCGCGTTGTCCAGAAGGTTCTGCATCACCTGTTCGATGAGCAATCCATCCAGCGGTACCAACAGAGGCTCTTCGGGAATGTCGAGGCGTATCTTCCTTCCGCGAAGCGCTCGCTTTTGCCTCTCAAGTGAGGATCCGATGACCTCGTCAATCGGCTGCCATTCCTTCTCAATTCGGAGGCTTCCTGACTCAAGACGAGTAAGCTGGAGGAGGTTCTCAAGGAGTTGATTGAGATGATCAGCCTCTTCAGATATCCCTTCCGCCAGTTCCCTGCGCGTTTCGGCATCAAGATTCCCTTCGACAAGTATGTCGGCGGACCCGGCAATGGAGGTCAAGGGAGTTCGCAGATCGTGTGAGACGGCGCTGAGGAGAGAGCTGCGCAGCTTCTCCACCTCGGCTTGCGCGAGGACAGCCTGCGTCTCCTGTGCCAGTTGGTCCCGTTCCAGAGCCAGGGCGATCTGCGTGGCGATGACCTTGAGAAGCTGGCGTTGCTCGAAACTAAGCAACTGCTCCGAATTCTCAGGGTTCCAGGCCAGCACTCCGACGGTTGCATTGGGCGTCGTAAGTGGGATGTACAGGGCCTGTGCATCCGGCATGGCATCCGTTCCCCATCCTGCCATCTGGTTATGCTCGAAAACCCACTTCGCAGCCTCACGCGCGTCTACCCAGTCCGTTTTCCCCGCGGCATGTCTCGATACAATGCTTAGGTCACCATCCCGGACCAGGAAGAAGGCGATCTCGCCGCTGAAAATAGAAACGAGCTCCTCTTGTGCTGCCTGCACCAGCTGCAGTTCGCCAGGAATCCCTGCTAGCCGATGACTCACTCGATAGAGGACTTCGGTGCGACGTTCCTTCTCTCGCGATAGATCGATCTGTTCGCGAATCCTTGCGGTTAGCGCACTAATAACAAGTGTGATAACGAGCATTACTGAGAACGTGTATAAGTACTCGGGATTGTCAACAACAAACGTGAATCGAGGTGATGTGAAGAAAAAGTTGAAGAGTAGCACGCCTGCAATCGACGACAAGATCGCAGGTCCACGGCCAAGCCGTACAGCGGAAACAACGACTGCAAGAAGATAAGTCATGACGAAAGTGGCATCCGTCAGTCCAACCCAGTTGAACAGACCAGCAACCCCAGTGGCCAGGATCACGAAGCCAACCGCCCAGCCGTAGACAACTACTAACCGATAGCGCTGAGGCGCTCCAGCTGCCGAGGGTGTGCTTTCTTCAGCGCTCCTGATCACATAGACATCGATGTCGCCACTCCGGGAGGTCAGCCGGTCCGCCGGTGATCGTCGCCAGAACCGCAAGCCCCGGCCACGTGCCCCCTTCCCAACCACGATTCTTGTGACATTGCGAGAGGCGGCGTACTTCAAGATCTCCTCGACAATGTCCTCTCCGGTTAGCTTAACCGTCTCGGCGCCGAGTTGTTCACTAAGCCGCAGGTTTCGGTTCAGCAGCTCTTTGCTCCTCACATCCTGTTTCCGAAGAGGAACTTCCGGGTACACGACCACCCATTCCGCATGCAGCGCATTCGCCATTCGCTGGGCAGCGCGGATGAGCTTGGCGGAATCCGAGCCTGCTTCGAGATAGACAAGAAGACGCTCGGTCGTCGCCAATGTGTGGGAGCGCGGTTGCTGTGGGTGCATTGTCCGTATGTCTCGCCCCACACGATCTGCCAAGCAACGCATGGCAAGCTCTCGAAGCGCAACTAGATTTGGCTTACGAAAGATTTCATCCGCATCATGAACCATCCGCTCTGGCACATGCACTTTGCCTTCCCGAAAACGCTCAAGCAACTCGTCAGGCGAGAGGTCCACAAGCGTGATCTCACTAGCCTCATCAAGAAACCGGTCAGGAACAGTCTCGCGGGTCAGGACGCCGGTGATCTGCGCCACTGATTCATTCAGGCTTTCGATGTCCTGGACATTCAACGTCGTCCAGACATCAATGCCCGCACTTAGAAGTTCCTCGACATCCTGCCAGCGTTTCCGATTGCGGCCATCCGCGCTGTTTGTGTGGGCTAGATCATCAAGCAAGATCAAGTCAGGGTGCCGAGCCAATGCTGCGTCAAGATCGAAGACTCGGGAGTGCCCGTCGCCCAACGGTTGAGCTTCCTCTTGGAGCATGTTGTGCTCCCGAAGCAGGGATGCCAAGCCCGTGCTGCCGTGAAGTTCGGTGTGGCCGACAAGTAAGCGCTTGCCCGATCCTTTTGCAGCGACAGCCGCTTCGATCATTGCATAGGTCTTGCCAACCCCAGGGGAGTACCCGAAGAAAATTCTGAGCCGCCCTCTGAGCCGCCGACTGCCAACGCCATTGTTGACGACAGCATCATGCAGGGCCTTGTCTCTATCAATGCCAACTTCTTGGCGTTCCATAGTCACCTCCACCGCGCGATGCATTCTATCACAGATAGGCGATCCGCCCGCAATTCTTGCCAATGAACCTGAAGAACGGTGATATGAGACATTCTAATCGCATTTTCTCCTTCGTCCAGCAACTTGCCGGCACCTCCTCGGCCACGGAGGGTCTCTCTTGATATAATGGAGACCAGATGATGAACAGAAGAGAACGGATCGGAAAAGAAGGAGAGCGTGTCGCCTGTCTGTACCTACGACAACACGGGTATGCGCTTATCGAACGCAATTGGCGGTGCCGATTCGGGGAGATCGACATCATCGCCCGTGACGGGGGCACGCTTGCCTTTGTCGAGGTGAAGCGGCGCTCCGGTTCCGGATACGGTGGGGCGGAAGGGGCGCTCACCCTGCGCAAGCAGCGGCGAATAGTGACTGCCGCACGGATGTACCTTTCGCAGACGCAGAGTGACCTTCCTGTGCGGTTCGACCTTGTCGCGATGGAGGAAGGAAGGATGACTTTGCTCAAGAATGCGTTTCAACTGGAGGAACGGTGTACGCCCGCCTTATAAGTAGCGTCGTTGTGGGGATCGAGGCACGCCTCGTGGAGATCCAGTCCGACGTTACCGGCGGTCTGCCCGCGTTTCAGGTCGTGGGACTGCCGGAGAAGGAGGTCAGCGAGAGCAGGGAACGGGTGCGCTCGGCGATCAAGAACTCCGGTTTTTCCTTCCCGGCAAAGCGCATCACCGCCAATCTTGCCCCGGCCGATCTGCGCAAGGAGGGAGTGGGGTTCGACCTTCCGATCGCCCTAGCGATCCTTCTCGCTTCGGAGCAGATTACATCGATAAATCGAAGGTACGTCATCGTCGGAGAGCTGTCTTTGGACGGCGAAGTCCGCCACGTGCCGGGAGTTCTCCCGATCGCCATGCTGAATGCTTTGGGAGACTATGCTGGCCTGATAGTACCCGAGCAGAATGCCACTGAGGCCGCCCTCGTCGATAGCGTTCCCGTCTATCCCGTCTCGAGCCTCGCGCAAGCGGCGGCGTTCATTGCGGGACTCGTGCCCATCGAGCCGTTCACGGTCGATCGTCAGGCGCTTCTCGAGCATGCGTACGCTCCGCCGGATGTTGACCTATCCGATGTGAAGGGACAGGAGATGGCAAAACGGGCGCTGGAGATCGCCGCGGCCGGTGGCCACAACTTGATGATGAGCGGTCCTCCGGGCGCGGGGAAGAGCATGCTTGCTCACTGTCTGCCCGGGATACTCCCACCCCTCTCGTTCGAGGAAGCGCTGGAGGTGACGCGCGTCTACAGCATCGCCGGCCTGCTCGAAGCGGAGACCCCTCTCATCACCCTTCCCCCGTTTCGTGCGCCGCACCAGACCATTTCATACGCGGGGATGGTCGGAGGCGGACATGGCCTTCCCGGGCCCGGGGAGATTACGCTTGCTCACCATGGGGTGCTCTTCCTGGATGAGACTCCGGAGTTCGACCGGCATGTGCTGGAGACACTGCGCCAGCCGCTCGAGGATCGATCGATCCTCCTGTCGCGTGCGGGCGTGTCGGTACGCTATCCAGCGAGTTTCACCCTCATCGGAGCGATGAACCCCTGCCCCTGCGGGCACCTTGGCGATCACACCCATCCCTGTACGTGCACGTTGAGTGACATCAAGCGTTACCGTAAGAGACTCTCCGGACCATTCCTCGATCGGATCGACCTCTTCGTCGAGGTCCCTCGCCTTACCACGGATGAGCTCCTCGCCCGCCCGCGAGGAGAGAGCTCGTCTTCGGTCCGTGAGAGGGTAAAAGAGGCAAGGAGAATACAGCTGGATCGATTTCGAAAGACTCCCGGTCGCTTCACGAATGCGCAGTTGACGACGAAAGAGATCGAAACGTACTGCGTGCTCGATAAGGAGGGGCGGGGGCTCATCGAGCTTGCCATCAGGCGCCTTGGCTTGAGCGCCCGCGCTTACACGCGTACACTGAAGGTAGCGCGGACAATCGCCGATCTGGACAATTCAGGCAACATCACAAGCGCTCACCTGGCGGAGGCGATTCAGTATCGCGCAAGCGACGATGCCCTGTGATAAGTGTCCACGCGGGGGCGGGAGGATTCACAGAAAATACACATTGTGTTTGTATAGTTACGAAATGTGTGGCTCTCGTATAGACTGGTCTTGTTAGCCATTACCCATAAGGAGGAAAGATGAGACGTAGCTTATTACTTATCCTGGGATGCCTGTTGATCGTTGGATTGAGCGTGGCGGCAGCGAACTTCCCGCTCATCGTGTCGGGGATCTCCATCGACGGAAACGTGAAGATCAAGACGAGCGACATCGTGAAGGCGATCGCCTTTCACGCTGGGGACGAGATAACATCCGATCAACTGAAGGCGGCGTCGCAAGCGGTCTACGATCTTGGCTGGTTCAGCGATGTGATCCCGGAGGTCGACGATACGGGGATGGTGACGTTCAAGCTGACGGAGAACCCGATGGTGAAGAAGATTGAGATTACGGGAAACGTCAACACTGAGCCATTCAGCATCCTTGGGTTCACCCTCTTTCGCGCACGCATCATGACGAGTGACAAGGCACGCAGCATCCTGCGTGATAACGGAGTAAAAACAGGGAAAGTCCTTAACAATAACTCGTTGAAGGATGGGCTGCAAGCGGTGATCGATGCCTACGACAAGAAGGGATACGCTCTTATCATGATCGGGAAAGTGACCCCGGGTGAGACGCTGGGGATCCAGATCATCGAGGGCAGGGTGACGGCAAACGTGATCAGCGGCCTGTCGACCGTACCCGAGGCACTCGCCGAGGACATGATCGACCTACCGCTAAACGAGTGTTTGAAGAAGGCGGCGATCCAGCGGGTGATGTCAAACCTGCAAGGGTCGGTCTACTTCTCGAATGTTGATGTCAAGCCGCAGCAGGGCGGAACGCCTGATTCCGTGCGGCTCTTGTGGACACTGACTGAGCGCGAATTGATAGACACGCCGATCACGATCAGCGGGATTGACCTCTCGGGGGTGACGCTCTTCCCGCGACAGATCGCGGAGGGAGCAATCGGTGACATACCCCAGGGAGAGATCGATAACTACGGACTGCTGCAGGGTCTGCAGGGCCTGTTCAACCTCTACTATCGCAACGGATACGTCATGGTGAGGTTCGCCCCCGGGCAGGTCACAAACGGTCGCCTCCCGCTCACCGTAGAGGAAGGGAAGATCGGAACGATCGACATCAGCGGGAACGATCACACAAAGACGTACGTGATAGAGAAGGTCTTTGGAATCAAGCCCGGTGATATCTTAAATAAGAATCTACTAGCGGTTTCCTACCAGGGCCTCATGGCGCTCAAGTACTTCAACGCCGTGAACGTCAATCCAGAGTGGTCCGGTGACAGCGTTGCCCTCTCCGTCTCCGTCGTCGAGAATGCGAAGCTTGGCGGGATCAACGGATCCGTCGCCTTTTCCCCGGAAAGCGGGGGTCTCGTTGGCAAGCTCGACTACAGCCAGAAGAACCTGCTGGGAACCGGGCAGGACCTCTCCTTCTCATTCAGCCGGGGGCTGGTGAACGATCAGAGCGCTACGTGGGACGTTGGGTACAGCACTGTCGCCTTCTTCCGCGCCTTCAATCGTGTGGGAGTGGACTTCTACCGCAAGAGCGATGAGAAGACTGACAGTGAGGGAAATACGACGACGTTCCTCAGCCTGGGGGGTACCGGATCAGTCAGCTACCCTGTTATGGACTACACGCACCTCTCCCTCTCCTACAAACACGAAACGGTGAGTGCCTCGGATGATCCCGCCTGGCACCCGATCGATTCCATCACAACCGGGCTTGGCTACGATGACGTGAACAACCCTCACTTTCCCACATCCGGGAACAGGCGTTCGTTGACGCTGGAGAAGGCAGGCGGATTTGCCCCGGGGCCGGAGTATGCCAAGCTCAACCTGGGCTGGGTACACTTCGCGCCGGTCTACATAAACCTTCCATTCATATCCGAGCGTGACCAAGTTCTCGCAGTGCGTTTGGCTGGCGGGTGGGGAGTGAACATCCCGTTCTCGCAGGCCTATGACCTGGGCGGGCCGGGTACCATTCGCGGGACAAGCGCAAGCCAAGTGCAGCGGCTCGCGTACGCGAACTTTGAGTACCGCCTGGCTGTAGTAGAAGGGCTTACAGGAACGCTCTTCGTCGATACTGGTGTTTCCCTTGACCACGTCAACCTCTCGGCGGCAAAGGGATCGTTTGGGATCGAGTTCGGAATTGAGGCGGCGGGAATGTATGTCCGCCTGGACATGGCGTGGGTCCTGGGCCCGAACATGGGATGGGTCCCACACTTCGATTTCGGGTTCAGCCCGATGTTCTAGGATGAAAGGAAGAAGGCCGGATCCTATAATCTAGCGTGCTGTTAACAAAAGGAGGAAAAAGAATGTCCAAAAACACACTCGTTGTATCAGTAGTCGCTCTTCTGCTTGCCGCTGTTGCCATCGTGCTTCAGTTCGTGATCCCTGCCGGTGGAGGCACGGACAGCACGGCGCAGATCACTGCCCTCACGAACAGGGTCGCCGCTCTTGAGGCGAACCCCGCCACTCCGCTCAAGGTGGCCTACATCAACGCCGAGGATGCGTTCTCGGTATTTACCGACGCGGTGAGCGACCTGCGCCAGAGGGCGATCGACAAGCAGGGTGAGATCGTGAAGCTGCAGCAGCAGTACATGGCGAGCACGATCTCCAAGGATGAGTTCGACAGCCAGAACAACCAACTGCAGGTCGAGTTGCTGCAGGCACAGCTCAACATCGATTTGGGGACGATCGAAAAGATGATCGCATCTACGGGCTTCTCCGACATGAAGAGCGACCTACAGCGACTGAAGGATGAGGCACAGCCGGTCGTCGATGAGATGAAAAACCTCGTCTCCACGGTGCGCGTTGGCGTGATCGACACGACTGAGTTCCAGAACCGGTACACGCAGGTAAAGAACGCATTTACGCAGCTCGATCAGCTACTCACGCAAGCAGCGACGGCGAAGATCGTGCAGGCAGCGGACAAGGTGGCGATGGACGAAGGATACGATCTGGTGCTGCGCACGAAGAACGTGATCGTCTATCGCAACACCGCCAAACTGACCGACATAACTGAGCTCGTGAAGCATGAGCTCTCGTCTTATCTGTAGGCAATGATGGTTAGGGATATCGAGGGTATACGTAAGGCACTGCCCCTGCGCTATCCCTACCTGATGATCGATCGGATACTGCGCGAGGAAGAAGGGCTCGTCGTCGCGTTGAAGAACGTGACGATCAATGAGCCCTTCTTCCAGGGACACTTTCCCGAGCCGCTCCCGGCAGTGATGCCGGGGACGCTCATCCTGGAAGCGATGGCTCAAACCGCCGCCTTCCTCCTGGCACGGGACATGCGGGGAGAGGGGTACCTCGTGGGGGTGGACGAGGCTCGCTTCCGCAGGAAGGTGGTCCCGGGCGATCGTCTGATCCTCACGGCACGCGTGCTAAGGATGCGAACCGGGCTAGTGAAGGCGCAAGTGGAGGCGAGGGTCGATGATGAACTGGCGGCATCGGCGGTCATCTCGCTTGTTGCATCGGTGAAAGACGATGTGGGATGAGTTAATCGAGTGCGTGCCCAATATCAGCGAGGGGCGCCGTCGCAAGGTTGCGGAATCGATCGCCTACTCCGCCGACGGCCCTGGCCGTAAGATGATCGATCTAAGCATGGATCCCGACCACAACCGGTCGGTGATCACCATCGTCGGGCAGCCGAAGGGTCTCCTGGAAGGAGTGCTCGCCCTCGCAAAGAAGGCATCCGAGCTGATCGACCTGAACGTACACCATGGCGAGCACCCGCGTATGGGCGCGGTCGATGTCATCCCGTTCATCCCCGTACGCGGGGTAACGATGGCTGATTGCATTGCCCTATCTCGCCGCGTCGGTGAGCGTATCGCCGTGGACCTGAAGATCCCGGTCTACCTGTACGAGGAGTCGGCGACGAGTGAGCCCCGGCGGAATCTGGCGGCGATCAGGAAGGGGGAATTTGAGGGCTTCGCGGAGAAGATCACCCGTCCCGAGTGGCGGCCCGACTTCGGTGAAGCGAAGATCCATCCCACGGCCGGTGTTGTCGCTGTCGGTGCGCGAGAGTTCCTCATCGCCTACAACATCGACCTCGCTACATCCGACCTTTCTGTAGCAAAGGAGATCGCGCGCGCGGTCCGTTTCTCGAGCGGCGGCCTGCGCTACGTGAAGGCGCTCGGCTTCTCCTTGGCTGAGAGGGGGATCGTGCAGGTGTCGATGAACCTGACCAACTTCAAGAAGACGCCGATCCTCCCCGTATTCGAGTTCGTCAAGCGCGAGGCGGAGCGACGCGGGGTGATGGTCGTTGGAAGCGAGATCGTGGGGACGGTTCCGCGTCAGGCATTGTACAATGTTGCCCAAATGGCGCTACGGATAAGCGGATTCTCTGATGATCTCATCTTGGAAGAACGAATCGAGGACGCGCTCAGTGAGGATCGCTGAGCGAAACGTCGAGCGCGTCACCGTCCTCGGCTATGGCCGCACCGGCCGTGCCGTGGCAGCGTATCTTCATGAGCACGGCGTGGGGGTGTTTGTGAGCGACAGCGCCGTTCTGACCGACGCTGATAAACAGTCCCTAGCCAGATATGGGATCCCTTACGAACAGGGCGGCCATACGCTGCAGGCGCTGCATGGAACTGATCTGATCGTCCTCAGTCCGGGGATTAGGTCGGACGTGCCAATCTTGCAGGAGGCAAGAGAGCTTTCCATCCCGATCCTCTCCGAGCTCGATCTTTCCTTCTCTCTCAACCCCGATGTACCGCTTGTAGCGGTCACCGGGACGAACGGGAAGAGTACGACGGTGAAGCTCATCGAGGCGATACTCAGGCAGAGAGGGCTAAACGCGGTTGCCGCGGGGAATATCGGCCTTCCGGTCATCACGCTCGTTGACGACCCACCGGATGTGGTGGTGCTTGAAGTGAGCAGTTTCCAACTCGAACAGAGCAGCATCTTTCGCCCGCACGTCGCCTGCCTGTTGAACATCGCCCCCGATCACTTAGAGCGGCACGGTACGATGGATAACTACATCGCGGCCAAGGCAAGCCTGTTCGAACGCCAGACCGCCTCCGACCTTGCGATCATCGAGCGCGACTCGCGCATATCATCCGTGAACCTGGCGGCAAGGAAAGTGTTCTTTGAAGACATCGTCCTCCCACGGGAAGCATTCGTTGACTCCCTCGCCCCGCACAATCGCGCTAACCTGCAGGCGGCGATTGCTTGCTGTCGTGGGATACTGCCCGCGCTCGACGCAGATCAGATCGACCTACCGGGGCTAGAAGACGCATTCCATCTCCCGTTTCGCCTGCAGCGGGAGGAGACGATTGGGCAGGTGCGCGTGATCAACGATTCAAAGTCGACTAACGCCGCCTCTGCGATCACAGCGCTTGAAAGCGTCGACGGCCCGTGCGTGCTCATCCTCGGGGGAAGGCACAAGGGAGCGGGGTACGACGCCCTTGCACGCGCCATAGTGGGGCGCGATGTCCAGCGCGTGGTTCTATTCGGCGAAGGGGCCCCATTGCTGAAATCGACGCTGAGTGATGTTGGTTACACTGAAATGACCGTTTGTTCTACACTAGATCGCGCACTCAAACTTGCTCTGCAAGAAGCGCGGGACGGTGATACCGTGCTCTTCTCCCCCGCGTGCTCAAGTTACGACCAGTACGGGAATTACATCGAACGCGGGGAGGATTTCTCCCGCCTTACCAAATCTTTTTTGGGCCATTAGTCATCATCATCTTGAAGTCACACGTCCCAAGACAATAACGCGAATTCTCACCCCTGCCCCGACATCCTTCCTTTCGTCCGGGGGACAACTGCCGTATTCATTGGGAGTATCAACAATCGCGACATGGCATGGCGGACAAGGAGACATAAGTGGACGGACGAATCGATCGGGGAATCATGCTTTCGGCCGCACTCCTCTTGCTTTTCGGGCTGGTGATGGTCTACAGCGCCAGTGCCCCCTTCTCCCTGCGTTACTACGGGACGGACACCCATATGCTCGTGCGGCAACTCATCGCTGCGCTGCTCGGGATTGGCTTTCTCGTGTTGTTCAGCTACATCGACTATCACCACCTGCAGCAACTCGATGACATCCTCCTCCTCGGCGCTTTCGCCCTAACGTTCCTCACCATCCTTCCGTTGCACGGGATCAGTGACGGCCGCTGGTTGCACGTCGGTCCACTCGTGATACAGCCAACCGAGGTTCTCAAGTTCGCGCTCATTGCCTATCTGGCTGCGACGATCACGCGAAAGAAGGATTCCATTAGTTCATTCGTCGACGGCGTGCTGCCGTTCATCGTCGTGCTGCTCGTGATCGCCGCGGTGACCATGAATCAACCGGACTTTGGCATGACACTTATCTTCGCCGCGCTGACCGCGGTGATGCTCTTCGTCGGCGGGGTCCGTACGACGCACCTGCTGGGAGTGGGAATTGCAAGCATCCCATTCATCTTCCTCGCCGTGCGCATCGCCCCGTACCGGCTGGCGCGCATCCTCTCGTTCTTGAACCCGAATGACTACAGCACATCTTCCGGGTATCAGACGATTCAATCGCTCGTCGCGATCGGCTCCGGCGGGGTGATCGGGCGAGGCCTCGGGGCGTCGCGGGCGAAGCTCTTCTATCTGCCACAGGCGCAGAGTGACTTTATCTTCTCTGTGACTGCAGAAGAGCTGGGACTGATCGGTGCGCTCATCCTCATCGCGCTCTATGTGGTCTTCGCCTGGCGTGCGTTCGTCATCTCGCGCAGCGCTCCGGATCAATTTGGGAAGCTACTCGCATTTGGAATCGGATTTGCCATTGCTTTTCAGGTTCTTCTCAATCTAGGTGTTGCCACCGGCCTTCTGCCGGTGACCGGACTCACGCTCCCGTTCATCAGCAACGGTGGATCGTCGCTCTTCGTCACACTAGCGATGGTCGGGGTGCTAGCCAATATCTCCAAGCAAGGAGGGAACTGATGCGTGTATTGATTGCTGGCGGAGGGACCGGGGGGCATTTCTATCCTGCACTCGCGGTAATGGAGGAGTTCGCCAGGCGTAAGAGTGGGGTCAAGCTGGCGTACGTCGGCACAAAACGCGGGATCGAGGCGCGTGTCCTTCCCTCATATCCCTGGATCTCATTCTTCCCGATCCACGTGCGCGGGCTTGAACGGGGGAACATCCTCCAGAACCTGCGCGCCCTCTCTCTCCTCGCCATTTCTTTTGTGGAAGCATTGATCATCCTCCTGCGCTTTCGCCCACAAGTTGTGATCGGGATGGGCGGATACGCGTCGTTCCCCTCGGTCCTCCTCGCTTCCATCTTGGGAAAGATCCTTCCAATGCGGACGGTCATCCACGAACAGAATGCCGTTGCTGGCTTGACGAACAGGATACTCGCGCATTTTGTAGACAAGGTCCTAATCTCATACCCACAGACGAGGGATCAGCTTCCCGCAGCACGCAACATCGTTACAACTGGGAACCCAATCCGCAGCGAGTTCCTCCTCGCCAAGCGCACGCGCGCTGCTTACGAACGCTTCGGCCTCTCTCCCGAAAAGAGGACCGTTCTCGTTTTTGGTGGCTCAAACGGGTCTCTTGCGCTGACAAACGCCATTCGCCAGGCACGGGGCCAGATCGCCAGAAACAAGGACATGCAGGTCCTCCTCGTTACTGGGCAGAGCGTTGATACCTCAGTGATCGAGTCGGAGTTTATGGCTGCAGGCGTGACGAACATCGTCGTCAAGAGGTACATCGAGCGTATGGGGGAGGCGTTCGCCATCGCCGATCTCATCGTCTCTCGCGCCGGGGCAACAACCCTGGCTGAGATTACGTCCTGCGGGAAGCCGTCAGTGCTCATTCCGTGGGCAGGGGCGGCCGATGGACACCAATGGGAGAACGCGCGTGTGCTAAACGATGAGCATGCTTGCACTATTATGGGTGAGGATGATATCCTAGACAGACGCTTAGCACGGCTGATCGAGCAGATGGTGAAAGATGAACAGGGGCTTAATTCAATGGCACAGAATTCGATGCGCATGGGGTGCAGACACGCGGCTGCGTCGATGCTCGGTGAGATAATGGTTCTCGTTGGGGGGGCACGAACTTGATCAGCAATCGCAAGCGTTACCACTTTGTCGGGATAGCTGGCGCAGGGATGAGCGGCCTTGCCGCGTTTATGCTCGCTGGAGGGTGCAGGGTCTCCGGATCTGACCTGCGCGAGAATGCGGAGACACAATGCCTGCAGCGTGCTGGAGCGGCGATTCACATCGGGCACGATCCGACTCTCGTAAATGAGGACATCGATGAGGTGGTTGTTTCATCGGCAATCACCCCGGAGAACGTGGAGATACAGACGGCGCGCAAACTCAATCTTCCAGTAGTGCATCGACTGCACGCGTTGGCCGCCGTCCTTAGCGGCTACACCAGCATTGGCGTTGCCGGGACACACGGGAAGACGACGACCACGGCGATGACAGCGACAATCCTGCGCAATACAGGCAGAGACCCGAGCTATCTCATTGGCGCTCACTGCCCCGGACTGGGGGGCAACTCCCATCTTGGATCGGGGGAGCTGTTCGTCAGCGAGATCGACGAGAGCGATGGCCTCTTCCTCGCCATCCGTCCGACGATCGCTGTTCTCAACAATATCGGGCGTGATCACCTAGGAACCTACCATACCCTGGAAGCGATTAAGGAGAGCTTCAAACACTATGTTCTGCAGGCACAAAGTTCAGTCCTGGCGATCGACGATTCAAACGTGCGCGGGTTTTCCGATGATCTTCCCTCCGCGCTCACGGTGGGCGTGCATCCGGATGCGGATCTGCGCGCGGTCAACATCTCGCACTACCACTTCCACACAATGTTCGACCTCACGTACCACGGAAAGGACGTCGCGAGTGTATTTCTCCCCGCACCGGGGGACCACAACGTGCGAAACGCCCTTTGCGCAATCGGCGCGGCGAAACTCGCCGGTGTGCCGCTTGTTGATGCTGCGCATGCTCTTGCTGACTTTCAGCTTCCGAAGCGCCGTTTCCAGCTTCTGGAAGAGAATGGGGTGACCGTTGTCGATGACTACGCCCACCTTCCGGAGGAGATTGAGGCTACCCTGCAGGCGATCTGCTCAGGGTGGACGAACCGGAGGATCGTTGCTGTCTTTCAGCCGCACCGCTACACGCGCACGCAGACAATCGGGAGTGAATTCGGGGCCGCGTTCCGCCTGGCGGATACCGTCGTTGTCACACCAATCTATCCCGCTCACGAGACTCCGATTCCAGGTGTTACCTCACAGAGCATCGTCGATTCGATCGCGCGAAGAACCGGGAACGCCCCCCTCCTCATGCACAGCAAGGAAGAGGTTCTCTCCTTTCTTAAGGGGTACATCGAGCCGGGTGACTTCATCATCAGCTTCGGAGCGGGTGACATATGGACGGTGACAACAAGCCTGTCGCGTTTCCTCAAGGAAGGAAGCTTCTGCACCGCGTAGAGGATTTGCCTGCGAGCCTGAAATCTCTCCTCGGTGAGCTGCGAATTGATGAGCTGTTGTCTCCTCACACAACAATCATGGTAGGCGGTCCTGCCAAAGCGTTCTTCATCCCCGCAAGCAAAGATTCTCTTGTCGAGGCAATCAGCATCAGCCGCGACCACCACGTGCCGTACCTCATCCTCGGCAAAGGCTCCAATCTTCTCTTTGCAGACAGCGGGTATCGCGGCCTGGTCATTTCCACCGAACGGCTCACCGCGTCCACGGTGAGCGACGGGTGTGTATCTGCTGAATGCGGCACGCCGCTTGCGACGCTCATCTCTGAGACTAATGCGCGCGAGATTCATTCTCTCGACTTCCTTGCTGGAATACCCGGAAGCCTGGGGGGAGCGCTTGCCATGAACGCAGGGATCCCCACGCGGTCGATTGGGCAGATCGTAGAGGAGGTCATGGTGCTCTCCAGGGACGGCACACGGGTGTCCATTGATACGGACGCGTGTGGATTCTCCTACCGGGCGAGCGTGCTCCTAGAAGAACGCCTTCCCATTCTGGAGGCGCAGCTTCGCCTTGACGGAGAAGAATTCGACCGCGCTCAGCTCCTCGCCCAGCGTGCGCGCACACAGCCGCACGCTTTCCCCAGCGCTGGATGTGCCTTCAAGAACCCAGTTGGGCGCTGTGCAGGGGAGTTGATCGAGCACGCCGGCTTGAAGGGATTTCGCGTGGGAATGGCCAAGGTGTCTGACATACACGCCAACTTTATTATCAACTTGGGCGGGGCGAGCAGCGCTGAGATCCGCAAATTAATTGACATTGTGCGCCAAAAGGTGTATAAAAGTTTCCATATCTTGCTTGACTTGGAGATTGAGGTCGTTGACGGGTGAAAGAGGGGGAACCGAAAAGTGCCGTACGTTGGGCTGCCGTCATAGGGGGGATTCTTATCGCTGCTGCCATCATCGCCCTGTATACACCTTGGGTGCGCATCTTTGATCTGCGGAAGATTGTAGTAAAAGGTAACTACTACACGTCTGCCGCGGAAATCAAAGATGGCTCCGGTATAGAGGACAGAGTGAATCTACTGCGCGCTCCGCTCAAACAAGCGCGGACTTTGCTATCGCAACTTCCCTGGATAATGGATGCATCGTTTCGCAGAATCCTTCCGCATACACTTGAGATCACCGTCTGCGAGCGGAACCCGATCGCCCTTGTAGTTGATCCCAGCAACGCGAGTCGACTGATGGTCCTCGGAGAAGACGGGGTGATCGTTGGCTACGCAAAGAACGCTAGTTTAGACTTCATTCGCATAGGTGGAATGGCGATTGCTAGCACTCCCTCGGGAAAGAGAGTGGTCGATACGGATGTAGTGCAAACAGTCGCCTACCTACTCAAGCGAGGCCTGAAGAGAGATCTTTTCCCGCGTATTGACTTCTCGGACTCAAGCGCGGTCACCATGTACACAGTTGATGAGGGGGAGATAGTCCTCGGTCCGTTGAGTGAGATTGAGGATCGAATCGACGAGCTGACAGCGCTGCTGGATACGATTGATCTTGCGAGCTATCAGACGATAGATCTTAGATTTGGGGGTGAGGCGAGACTTGTGCCCCGTAAGGTGGTGAACCGATGAGAAAGGAAAGAGTGGTGGTCGGCCTTGATGTGGGGACGACCAAAGTCGTTGCTTTGGTTGGAAACGTGGCCGATGGAATGATCGAGATCATCGGCATGGGAAAGGCGGAATCGCACGGGTTGGACAAGGGTGTGGTCGTCGATATCGGTCGCACGATCTCTTCTATACGCAAGGCACTTGAAGAGGCGGAGAATATGGCCGATGTCAAGATAAGCTCAGTCTATGTGGGCATCGCAGGCAAACACATCAATTCAATCAACAATAGCGGTACCGTGTCGATCAACCGCCCCGATCGCATCATCACGAATGATGATATCCATCGGGTCGTGGAGACGGCGCAGGCGATCCAGCTCCCGCCTGCGAGCGAGATGATCCATGTCATCCCGCGACAGTATATTGTGGACGGACAGGACGGGATCACTGACCCCGTTGGGATGACGGGAACGCGCCTTGAGGTCGATGTGCACATCGTCACCGGGGCGATCACCGCTGTGCACAATCTCGTCCGCTGCGTTGAAGCTCTCGACATTGGGATCGAACAGATCGTTCTGGAGCCGATCGCCTCAGCCCTGGCGGTACTCTCGTCGGCGGAGAAGGAGCTCGGCGTTATCCTGATGGACATTGGTGGAGGCACGACGGACATCAGCGTCTTCCGCGGTGGCGATATCTGGTTCTCCAAGGTCATCCCCATTGCCGGTGAGCACATCACCAACGACATCACCGTCGGTTTGCAGACTCCGATCGAAGAGGCTGAACTGATCAAGAAACAGGCGGGGACGGCGTTAGTAGATAGTGTTGGCGAGGATGAGAAGATTGAGGTGGCGACGATAGGCGGCGACGAGAAAAAAACCGTCTCCAAGAAGAAGCTCGCCAAGATCATTGAGCCGCGCGTTGAGGAACTCCTCGATCTGGCGATGCAAGAGGTGGAAGATGCCGGCTATCGGGACCTTGTCCCCGCTGGCCTGGTACTCACTGGAGGAACGTCTCTCCTGGATGGAATAGTGGAGTTTGCTCAGCATCGCTACGGGATAGCCGTACGCCGTGGGAAGATTCCGCAAGGGATACATGGGTTGCGCGATATCGTTGAGTCGCCGATCTACGCTACGTCGATCGGCCTGTTGCGTTATGCTGTGGAGACCAAGGACTTTTCAAAGCGGCGATATGAACGGAAGAAGGCATCATTGATCAACAAACTCTTCTCATGGTTCAATAGCTTCTTCCGGGGGTAGAAGGGGAATGGCAATGGTAGATCAGAGGGTTCTGACCCCCGCAGCGCGATTGATGGTCATCGGCGTCGGTGGCGGAGGCGGCAATGCCGTCGACCGCATGTTCGCTGATGGTCGAATCAACGGCGTGGAGTTTGTGGTCGTCAATACCGATGCGCAGGTGTTAGAGGTGGTGCATGCGCACCATACGTTGCAGATCGGACGGAAGCTGACGAGTGGGCTCGGTGCCGGCGGCAACCCGGAGATCGGCCGCCTCGCCGCGGAGGAAAGCCACGAGGAGATCGCCGACCTGTTGAGCGGGATAGACATGGCGTTCATCACCTGCGGGATGGGGGGCGGCACAGGGACGGGAGCTGCTCCGGTCATCGCTTCCCTAGCTAAGGAGGCCGGAATCCTCACCACAGCGATCGTCACGAGACCGTTCTCTTTCGAGGGGTTGGCCCGCGCGGAGAAAGCAGAGGCGGGGATCGCCCGGCTCTCGCAAGAGGTCGACGCCATGATCACCATCTCCAACGACAAGCTACTGAAGGTCGCCCCTGCGGACACCCCAATAACGCGCGCGTTCGAGATGGCCGATGAGATCCTTCGTCAGGGGGTGGAGGGGATATCTGATCTAATCACCGTTCCCGGCATGATCAACCTTGACTTTGCCGACATCGAGAGCGTGATCCGCGGTGCAGGCACGGCGATGATGGGAATCGGCGAAGGCGAGGGGGAAGGGAAGACCAAGGATGCGGCGAGAAAGGCCATCTCATCACCGCTCCTCGACGCCTCGATCAAGGGTGCACGCAAGGTGATCATGAATATCACCGGCGGGAGCGACCTCACACTGGAGGAGGTCACGGAAGCGGCATCTCTCATTCGTGAGGCGGTTTCCGATCGCGCCGACATTATCTTTGGCACGACAATACGCGATGGTATGGAGACGGTGCGCCTGACTGTGATTGCCACCGGCTTTGCCATAGTGCGCCCCGGAGAAGAGGAAGAGGGGTCTGCTCTGGGCAACGAAACCATGCTCGCCAAGCTGCAGAAGGAAAGACCGGTTGGTTCGGACGATTTCGACATCCCTACCTATCTACGTAGGAGCCGCAAGGTGCGCGATGAGAAATCGCGTCCGTGGGGAACTGACGGAGATTAGGAGTTCGTACTCCGCGACGCCTTGAGTATCTGCTTTGGCAGATGGGTGCCCTTGTCCCATATGCGGGAGCGGGACGGACGCATTCGATACATTTCTTGTAA
>CAZRQM010000001.1:39005-41084 GCA_964602385.1 uncultured Thermotogae bacterium
GTGATTTCGCGAGGAAGAGACGTTGTACTTTGCCAGAGGTGGGAGTTGAACCCACACGACCCGAAGGCCACGGGATTTTGAGTCCCGCGCGTCTGCCAATTCCGCCACTCTGGCTTGGGAGCTTCAATTCTATCCGCTACCAGGTTCTCCGTCAAAGTAGTCGGGAATGGGGCTTGGATGAATCGGTGGTCGGTGACGAGTGACGCGTCATGAGAAAGGAGAATAGGCATTCCCGCGCAAAGGAGTGAGACCGTGATGCGGGATGAGTAAAGGGTGATGCGGGAGAGCGCGAGCATTCTCACGCAAAGGCCCGTCTGCCGTCGTGTACTGACAGACAGGACGCCAAGGGAAACACGGGTGTTGCTGCAGCAAGCTGGCAGCTGATAGTTGACACTATCTTAGCATGTTGAGCGAGCAAGAACAGGCGGGCGAGAGAAAAAGCTTGTACCCTCGAAACGGAACGAGAGCTTCAATCGATGAGGGTACTGTCTCGGTCACTTCATGATGTGATCTGCCCAGAGGGATTCTATGTCGTAAAACTCGCGCGCCTCCTTGGTGAAGACGTGCACGACGATATCGCCATAGTCGAGCACTACCCATCGCTCTCCGCTCACCCCTTCGCGGTGCAGCGGCTTGTGGGAAAGGTTCGCTCGCAGCGCGGAGATGATCGCCTTAACGTGCACTGCGTTCTCCCCCTCGGCGATGACGAAGTACTCCGTGGGGATGGGAGCATCGCGTAGGTCGATGACCACGCTGCGGATCCCTTTCTTCTCATCGATGAGGTTGATAATCGTGTCGAGCATGTGATTCTCGCTATTCATTGACATCAAATCCTTTCCCGGCGATCAACAGAAGATCGGTGCCGTCCGGTATGTACGGCGTGAGGGCGTTGTAGTGGGTGGACAATTCGTCTGGAGAGACGATTGTTGCCTCTGATGGTTGTGGAAGAGTGGCCTGCAGGATCTGTGCCTTTGCCATATCGGTCAGCACGATGATGTAGGTCTTGTCGTAGTCGAACGTCTCGGCATTGGCGACTTTATCCACCTTGAAGTCACGCGCCCACAGGTAGTCGGCAGTCCTGCTTGCCACCATTCTCGTGCCGTTTCCATTGAACACGGCTACACTGATCTCACTCGCTGTGAGGAGGTCGACGCCCCTAATCATGTGGGCGATCATCCGCTCCATTCCCACTACCTGCGGTTCGAGATAGCTGATGTCGTCAATTGTCACCGAAGTCCCTGGAATCGTCGCTATCTGCACGTGTTCCATATCCACCCCGCGCACTACCTTCGCCAGGTCGTAGAGATCGACGAGGGATAGGTTCGTTTTCAGGTACGGATTGATGGTCCGTACTATCTTGCGCATGCTGTCGTAGTCACTGTTCTGGAAACCCTTTGCCAGGATTGCGGCAAGCAGCTTCTGCTGCCTGTCTATCCTTCCCAGATCCCCTGTATCTCCACGGTAACGAACATACTCCAAGGCGGACTTGCCATCGAACGCCTGCGTACCCGGTTGAATGTCGATGTGCAGCGGTGGGTCGGCTCGCTCGTCGTCGTACTTCATCGCCTCATCAACGGTGATCGTTACGCCACCCAGTTGATCAATCAGGTGCTCGAAACCCGCGTAGTCGAGCGCGATGTAGAACGGGACATCGATTCCCAACAGGCTTGCGACCGTCTTTCGGGCCTGAGTTGCTCCGCCCTTTGCGTAGGCGGCATTCAGCTTGTGAAGGTCACCGTCCTCAAGCCCTACCCGCAGATCGCGTGGGATTGAAATGAGGACAACATCCTCATCCGGCGCCAGGCTGAGGAGCATCATCGTGTCGCTACGGCTCGTGTTTCCCACCTTATCCAGGCCCAATACCAGGATATTCGTCCGCTTTCCCTGCGCCACCAATCGCCCAACGTGCCGCTGCGTGATGAGATACCAGCCAATGACGATTCCGATGACAACAACCACCGCGCCCAGAGCAAACAGGATCTGTCTACGCATTGTTTTCCCCCTCATAATCGATCCCTAACCTTGACGCTATCACAATAAACGGGGAATGTCAACTACTGGCACTGTCTCATACAGATG
>CAZRQM010000002.1:0-12291 GCA_964602385.1 uncultured Thermotogae bacterium
GGCATAGTGAACGCCAAGATGGTCGGCGATCATCATCAAGAAAGACATCCTGCCGAGTGCTTCCTCTGTTGGTAATGTGATAAACGACACCGGGATACTCGATTCTCAGAGGTCTGGCCAGAAGGTATTCCATCAGAAACTGCTGCTGGATTGCAAGACTGGACCCCGTGTCGCCTCGACGAGCCAGGTGACACGGTCTTTCGGGCTGGACGAACCGACGAAGTTGGTTCCAGAGAAGTTGGACGGCTAGGTTCAGGTTGCCTCACCCCAGTGCCATCTGCTACTCTTCCCACAAAGCAAGGAGGTCGCAGCAATGACAAGAAGAGCGTCGTTCCTCTTAGGAGTGATGCATCTCGGGGCGTGCTTCGCTCGAGTCACCGGCTCCTGGTGGCTGCGGCCTGCACGCTCGCTTCGGTTCGGCGTGGTCGGCTCGGTGGCCTTCTCCACACGCCCGATGGGAGAGAAACCTTCACCATGAATCAAAATCGAGTCATCGTGAGCGGCATCGGGGTGGTCACCCCGATCGGCATCGGGCGGGAGGACTTCTGGAACGGATTGCTCGCCGGGCGAAACGGCATCTCCCGCATTACGCTGTTCGACCCGTCGGGATTCCGCTCTCAGATGGCCGGGGAGGTCAAGGATTTTCACGCCGAGGACTGGATCGACCGCAAACTGGCGAGACGGATGGACCGGTTCACCCATTTCGCCCTGGTCGCCGCGGATCTGGCCATGAAGGATGCCGGCCTGGACGTGTTTCCGTTCGATGGGTGCCGGGCGGGCGTCATCATTGGGTCCGGCATTGGGGGAATGCAGACCATCGAGAATGCGCATGCCGAAATGCTGGCGAACGGTCCAAGATCCTTGGGTCCGTTCGTCGTGTCAAGAGTGCTCATCAACACGGCCGCCTGCATGGTGTCGATCACTCATGGTCTCAAGGGACCTCTGTCCGCCCCTTCCGTCGCCTGCTCGACCGGGTCCAACGCCATCGGCGACGCCTATCGCATCCTGGAGAGAGGAGATGCCGACATCATGTTGGCGGGCGGCACAGAGGCCAGTCTGAGCCCGTTGCCATTTGGAGCCTTCTGTGCGACACGGGCGATGTCCGCCCGCAACGACGATCCGGAACGAGCGAGCCGTCCTTTTGACAAGAACCGCGACGGTTTCGTCATGGGCGAGGGGGCCGGTGTCGTCGTGTTGGAAAGGTTGGACCATGCGCTCAGGCGGGACGCGCCCATCTATGCCGAATTGGCCGGATATGGCAACACGGCCGATGCCTACCATCTTACGGCGCCCGACCCCGAGGGCGACGGAATGGTCCGCGCAATGAGGGAAGCGCTGCGCGACGCCGGCGTCGCCGTGTCGGACATCGGCTATATCAATGCCCACGGAACGTCCACGATCCTCAATGACAAGACCGAAAGCGCAGCCGTGTTGAAGGTTTTCGGCGACCACGCCCTGCGGCTCAAGATGAGTTCCATCAAGTCCATGATCGGCCACCTGCTTGCCGCGTCCGGGGCGGTGGAGTTCGTGGCCACCGTACTGAGTGTCTCGACCGGCCGTATTCCTCCGACCATCAACTACGAGCAGCCCGATCCGGATTGCCCGCTGGATTACGTTACTCGGGGAGCAGAGTCGATCGAACTCAACGTAGCGATGAGCCAATCGTTCGGCTTCGG
Organism: uncultured Thermotogae bacterium; assembly: GCA_964602385.1. Classification (GTDB taxonomy): domain Bacteria; phylum Bipolaricaulota; class Bipolaricaulia; order UBA7950; family UBA9294; genus M55B144. The sequence goes on from CAZRQM010000002.1 coordinate 1,677, forward strand.
CGGCGGGAATGCCTGTCTGGTCGTCAAGAACTACGAGAAGGGAAGGTAACGATGAACATCCCCAAGCTTCATATCGGAGACCTCACCGCGGACATCCCGATTGTCCAGGGAGGGATGGGCGTGAGGATATCGCTGGCATCCCTGGCGACGGCGGTGGCTGAGGAGGGCGGAATCGGCACCATCTCGAGCATCGGCCTGGGGGACTTCGAAACGGCCCGGCACGAGTATGAACGGATCTCCCGGGAAGCCCTGCAAGAAGAGATTCGCAAGGCCCGAGCCATGACGCAGGGAGTCATTGCCGTCAACTTCATGGGCGTGCTCAGCAATGTCGAAGACCTTCTCCAGACCGCCGTCCAAGAAGGCATTCGTATGATTGTCTTCGGAGCAGGATTGCCGATGAGACTCCCCAAGATCGTCGAGGATCCATCGGTCAACCTGGTGCCCATCATCAGCTCCGCTCGGGGCGCGGAGCTGATCCTCCGTGGCTGGGCCAAGCGCTTCGAGAGAACGGCCAGCGCGTTCATCCTCGAAGGCCCTCTCGCAGGAGGACATCTCGGCTTCTCCACTGAGCAGCTCAGCCATCTGGAGGACTTCTCTCTGGAGACGCTCGTGCCTCAGGTCCTGGAAGCGGTCAAGCCGTATGAGGATCGTTTCGGAAGAAAGATCCCGATCATCGCTGCCGGCGGAATCTTCAACGGCAAGGACATCGCCCGGATGCTGTCTCTCGGAGCGTCCGGAGTTCAGATGGCGACGCGTTTCGTTTGCACCACGGAGTGTGACGCCTCGCAGGAGTTCAAACAGACCTACCTGGACGCCAAAGAAGAGGATATCGTCATCATCAAGAGCCCCGTTGGCATGCCGGGGCGGGCGGTCCGAAACAAGTTCCTCAAGAACTTGGAGACGGTCGACAGACTGAAGATCAACTGCCTCTACCATTGTCTGACCGTCTGCAAGGTCGCGGAGGCCAAGTTCTGTATCGCTCAGGCTCTGCTGAACGCCTATCGGGGGGACGTCGACCATGGTCTCGTCTTCTGCGGTCAGAACGTGTACCGAGTCGACAAGATCGTCACCGTCAAGGAACTCATCGCCGAACTCCTAAGCGAACTCCGGATTGCTCTCGAAGAAACATCCCAGGTGCACCGAAGGATCCCAACCCCACAAGGGAGCTAGTCTCTGAACGGAAGGCATTGGGGCTGATTGCGCGCATCCTCTAAGCCGTTCTAAACCTGGGCCTCTGGAGTGTAGACAGGACACTGCATTGCGATTATCGGGATACGCGCCAACCCAAGAGAGAGTCCGCCATTTAGACCTTAGACCCTCGGGCTAAACGAGGCATTGCCAGAGTTTCGGGTTAGCGAATTTTCAGTTTTCTACACGCTTGTTGGGTTCACCAATATTGGTCTTAATAACACATTTCGACCCGCCAGACGTCGTCGTAAAGGGCTTGGCCGATACACCCTTACCCGGATTGCTTTTTTGTTCCTTGGGATCACGAATGACACAAATCACATGAATGAAACATAGAACAATCCACTGATCGTCTGATTCATGTAATTCGTGATAGGTCATGCCTATTGGAGTGGCTTACCGAGTTCGTCCAATTCGTGATCAAGAGCTGCCACGTGAGTTCTTGAGTCTTCCGCGTTCATCGTTCCCCGTTCCCCGTTTCACCGATCACTAGTGATTCAGCTTTTACAGCACGAATATGGCAACGACGAGATCGACCAACCCGACGAGAGCCACTGGCAACGCCATGCGGCGCAGGAACGTCGACATCGATACCGAGAAGTACTCGATGGAGACAGAGACGCACGGATGAACAGGGCTAATCACGTATCCCAGGTAGATGGCAAAGTATGTGACGGCAAAGGCGGGAAGAGACATTGCTCCATGGGTAGTTGCAAATATCGGAACTACAATTGCAATCGGAGCCTGAATGCGCCCGGTTATCATTCCTAGAACAAATCCGATCACTATGCACAGCAGAACCGGTGAAAGATCGAGCGAGGCCAACATCTCCGGAGAACCGGATAACGTGAACACGTTCAAGAACAGGAACATCGCCAGAATGATGAACGCATACTTCCACGGTCGCATCTTCCCCACTATCGCGGACAACTGCTTTCCCCCGATGCGCCCAATCGCCATCGCTAGCAGAAGACTCACACTTACCCCGACCGCGGTGCCAATTTCGGGATAGTAAAGGGGCAGCGTTGATTTCATGGCGACATCGATCACAGGGGCGGAGAGGATGATCCCCAGAGGGACGACGAGGCCCAAGAGCGAGAATCTGCGTTCGTAGTTCATCCTTCCCTCAACGTGGCGTAGCAGGATGAAGTAGCCAATGACGAGGGTGAGCAAGAAAGCGGGAAAGAGGAAGAGGATCGCTTGGTACAAACCGACTGAGGCGATCTTCGCAGAGGCGATGAGTGACGATCCGAGCGGGTAAACAAGCAGAAACGCGTGCCGGAACCAGACGTTGGCCGCGGTTTTCACGTCGGCTGGTACGCCCTCTCCTCCGCGTTCGATGAGCGGAGCGGAAAGAAGCGCTCCGCCGGGCATGGGGAGCATCCCCAGGAGTGCGGGAGATACGGCGAAGAAGAGCCTCTTTCCCATGCGCATGTTCGATACCAGCCTATCCATCTCTCCTGATTCTTCGAGCGCTCCGCCGATCAGAGGGATGATCCCCACGACGAACGCGATGAGGAGCACCGATGGGTCGGCAAACGTGCGCGTGAGGGCCGTTGCCATCTCGCTTGTGGATAGGGTAAACAGGGCGAGGACCACACCCGCCGCCGTCATTGCCAACCAAAGGCTGCGCCGAGAGATGTAGAGGAGGGCAACGATAGAGAGGGAGAATCCAATCCAGATCAGCATATGTCTCCTTTTGACGATAGTTCTCGTTGCGCGGAGGTTACCCCATGCAATACCTCTTTCCCAGGTGTGCGCTTGTGCTTGTCTAGGATGTGACGGAGAATACTGGCTGACATGGACGATTTGAAGAACGCGATCAAAGAAGTATTGGTTGACCGAAAGCTTCCGTGTGCGCGGGCTTTTGCGCTTGCGGAGAAGATTGGAGTAAATCCGATAGATATTGGACGTGTAGCAACGGAGGAATCGATCAAGATCTCACACTGCCAGCTTGGCCTGTTCGGCTACCCCGAGGGAGAGCGTCCCGTGCAAAAGATGAAGGATCGGGTGACCGACGAGATGCGGCGGGCCGTTGCCGCGCGGCTCGTGGATGGGAAGCTCCCGTGCGTGGTGGCATGGCAGATCGCTTCCGATCTGAAGATCCCCAAGATGTACGTGTCGGCAGCGGCGGAGGAACTAAACATCCGTGTCCGCGCCTGTCAGCTCGGCTGCTTCAGGTGACAGGTGTCAATGGCGAACGACCCGCAAGGACGAAAAGGACGTTGTCAACGGCGATCCTGGCCAGTTCCCGCCGGGTTTCCACGGTGGCGCTCCCGATGTGAGGGGCGAGGACGACGCGTTCCTTCAACTTGAGCAATCCGGGACTAATCTTGGGTTCACGTTCGTAGACATCGAGCCCCGCCCCGGCGATCTCACCTGATTCGAGTGCCCACACAAGTGCCGCCTCATCGACAATCGGGCCGCGAGCGACGTTAACCAGGATCGCGCTGTCCTTCATCAGTCGGAAGGCATCCTTGTCGAACAGGTGACGCGTCTCTTCGGTGAGTGGCGCGTGCACGCAGACAAAATCACTCCTCTCGAGGAGCTCCTTGAACGAAACTTGACGCGCCCCCAGTTCAGTCTCCGCCTCTGTGTTGCGATGACGGTTGTGGTAGAGAACACTCATCCCAAAACCGAAGTGCCCACGGCGGGCGACAGCCGTGCCGATGCGGCCCATCCCGACAATGCCGAGCGTCTTACCGAACACGTCCTGTCCCAAGTGTTCCTGCAACAGTTCCCAGCCGAGAAACTTCCCTGCGCGGACGTACTCATCGGCCTCCATGATGCGCCTTGCGGCCGAGAGGAGGAGGGCAAAGGTGAGATCGGCGGTCGTCTCGGTGAGAGCGCCGGGCGTATTGGTGACGACGATGCCGCGTGCGCGAGCGGCAGGAACATCGATGTTGTCGTAGCCGACGCCGAGGCTAGCGATGATGCGAAGATTCGGTGCAGCGGCCATCACCTGCGCGTTGATCCGATCGGAGAGAAGACAGATCAGCGCATCGACATCACCGATGTGGTGCAACAGTTCATCGCGCGATATCGGCCCTTCCTCTGCGCGCATCGTCACATCGTGGCCGGCGTCACGGAGCCGCTCTATCTCATCTGCAAAGACGCGACAGGTCACATAGATCTTCGCCACTCTTACCCCCTGGGAATCGCACCCCGCGCCAACTCATCGCAGCGCTCGTTCTCTTCATTCCCGGCGTGCCCCTCCACCCAGTGGAAGGCGACATCATGCTTGGCGACAAGACGATCAAGCTCACGCCACAGGTCGACGTTCTTCACGGGCAGGAGACGTTTTCCGTTGCGGCGCTTCCAGTCATTCTTCTTCCAGTTGCTGATCCACTCAGTAATTCCTTTCTTGACGTAGGTGGAATCCGTGTACAGGTCCACCCGCGCGTGCGCATTCAGGGCTCTGAGTGCCTCGATCGCTGCGGTGAGTTCCATGCGGTTGTTGGTTGTCTGCGGGTCTCCGCCCGAGATCTCCTTTCTGTGCTCCCCGCTCAACAGCAACGCACCCCAGCCGCCCGGACCGGGATTCCCGCTGCATGCTCCATCGGTATAGATCGTTACCTGTTTCACGGTGAACAAGTTAGCCGATCATCAGGCACTTGTCGAGCCTGCGGCACCAGGTATTATGTTCGTTGCCGCAAAGTTGAAGCGCCAAGCCTCCCGCAGAGGCGCAGAATTATTTCACCACGAAGGACACTAAGAGCGCTTTGGAGGTACAGTAAGCCGGTCCTGTTTACTGCGCGCCCCCCCCCGAGGTGCCATTGAAGTTCATCGAATTCTATTCTTCGGCCTTTGTTGTGGACTCCCTTTGGCTCCGTTGCGTGCAAACCAGAATCTGGAGTCAATCGCTGCTCCAAGCAGCAAAGAGCGCGAATTGCTTATCGCGGGATCATTCCTTACGATCGAGGCGCGATCGCAGCTCTTTGGGGATAAAGGCGATCGTTTCTCCGTTACACTGTCCGACAAATACGATCCCTCTCACCTGCAGTTCTCCAATCGCAGAGTCAGGGGAATCGTATTTCCAGTCGATGCTGTCGTCGTCCGTGTTTCCGAACTTTTTCTCCAGTTGGGCCAGCGGGGCGCTGCCGCCAACGCTACGGAGGAATCCCACCGCATCCCAGGCTTCAGTCGATATCTCCGCCCAGATGTCTATCTCTTTGTCCTGCATGTAATCGGCAAGCATCTGAGCAATCTCAGCCTTGCGCAGTGTCCCGTAGGAGAGATCATGCCAGTATGTAATCCCGATCAAGTTGTCCCTGGTCAGGGTGTGTAGAGCCATCACCAGCGGCATCTGCGGGTCGACCGGCTGCCTGAGGTAGCGAGCCCTGCGCTGTTTCCTGCGGGCAAGATCATCATCTCTACACGCCTCAGCCTCCGCCACCCAATCGAGCAACCCCTTCGTCTTCTCATCGTCCGGGCGCAGGGCGATGAGCTTCTTGAACACCTCCCTGGCGGCCTGAAAGTTCCAATCGAATACATGCAACTGACCGAGAGCTCGGTAATAGAGAGGAAGGAGATCAGCACCGATATCCTCAACAGAGATTCCGGAGATCAGATCACGCCCTTCCTCCACGCGCTCTTCCTCCAGAAGATAGACTGCGGCCAGGTTTAGGATGGCCGTTGGGCTTCCCGTCAGCGTAACCGCCTTCTCCAGGAGGCGTTCACCCTCTTCTGTGCGGTCAGTGCTGCGGCAGATGTTTGCCAAATTGACCATCACCTCGCCAAAGTCGGGATCGATCTTCAGTGCCACACGGTACGCCTTCTCCGCGGCAGTGATATCCCCGGCCTGTCGGTGGGCCAATCCCAATTCGAACTGCTCCACCGCCGCAGGAGGTGGAGCAGGGACCTCTTTCTTGTTGACGACGACCGTTTGTTTCATGCCATCGATGAACATCTCGATCCTCTCACCCTCAGCGATTGACCCTCGCTCGATTAGCGCAGTGACCGCATGCATCTTGAGATCATCAGGAAGACCGGACTGGACAAGGATTAGCCGGAGGAATTTCTCCGCCCACGCACCTTCCCACACCCCCAATAGCGCGATCAGGCTGTGGCGATGATCATCGTCCTCTTTTTCGCTCCATATGTTCGTGGCTACAGCCGGTCTTAGGTCTTCAGAGGGATGCTTCGGATCGAGTGGTTTTTCGTCGTGCTGTAGGAAGTAGGAGAAACGAAACGGTGGAACCTTCTCCTCTTGAATGAGCGAGAGGGCGCTGACGCACAAGTCGGCTATCCCCATCGTGGGATCTTCCTTCCGCGCTCGTCGCCAGTGGTCGACGGCTTCATCCATTCGACCGAGATTGGCCGCCGCTACTCCCAGGTAGAACCAACTGATACCATCCAACGCGTCTTCGAACCCTATCCCCTCGCGGTACGATCGATAGACCAGGCTAATCTTCTCATCCCACTGCAATTGCGCCAGGGTCTCGATCACCTTGGGCAGCTTGTCCAACGGAACATCAGGGTCTTCCAGGAGGGTCAGCGCTCGTTCGGCGTGGGAGCGCGCCTTCTCCGTCCGCCCGAGTACCTCGTAACACTCGGCAAGGGTGCAATGGGCAAAGACATCCGTAGGATGGAACTCGAGCGCTTGATGCGCAGTGCGAATGGCTCGCTTAGTGTCCCCACGCAACTGGGCACAGAGGGCGAGGTTGTTCAAGGCCGGGATCGCGTATTCGCAAATCTGCGTTGCCTCATGGAACTTGCGCTCCGCCGCCTTGATTCTCCCCGCGTCAAGGAGATCCTGTCCCTCCCAATTTAGCTCAAGCACTCTACGTCCCTGTTGTGGATGGCGTTCCATGAACAGAGAAAACGGATCTATGGGTGGCTCATCTCGGCGCATCTGCCCTCCCGAAAAGAAAACGGTCTGCATCAATTATGAACACCTGCGCTTGCAGATCAAGGCGTGTGGCTCTTTGTCGTTTCGGGTGGGTAACGGCCTCCTGACTGGGAATGATAAAACAGCATTCTCTCGCCTATTTGTTGCACTTTCAGTCAACGACACAACGGCGAGACAGAACACGACACTACACAAGATCATGGCTTTCGTAGCGTGGCAGTTTATCTGCCTCATCCTTGACTTGCCATCTCCTTTGCTCTAGTGTTTTTCACGCCACCGCGAGTGAAGGAGGCATGATGAAGAAGGGATTACCTTCGTGGAGATCATCGGCCCTTGTCGGACCAACTATGGCCGGGGAAACGGGCTTCCCACCGGACTCGATGAGATGCGCTACTACCAGGAGAAAACGGTGATCAAGAACTTCGATGACCCCAAGGACGCGGAGATCATCCCCGGAGAGGAGTTCATCGTCGGGACGTTCGTCGACGAAGAAAAACAAGACTATTTCGAGATCTACGACAACTTTGTCAGCGAACATCTGGGAGGATAACGTGAACTACGATGAGATCCGACTCGCGTTGGTGGAGGCAATCCGCAAGGCAGAGACGATTCTTCCTCAGGACGTTGTCGTTGCCATAGAACGAGCCAGGGAACGGGAACAGGGTCGAGGTCGAGTGCAACTGGATACGATGCTCAGTAACATTGCTGCTGCCCGGGAAGGTTCCATTCCCATGTGCCAGGATACGGGGATTCAGACGTTCATCGTCCGCGTGGGGGCGGAGTTTCCTGGTCTATCTTCCCTACGCGGGCTGATCGTTGATGCCGTCCGCCAGGCAACACAGGAAATTCCCCTCCGCCCGAACACGGTGCATCCGTTCACCGGGAAGAATACGGGGGATAATGTTGGAGAGCATGTGCCCTGCATCACCTGGGAACTTGTCGCGGGAGACGAGTGCGTTATCGATCTCCTTCCCAAGGGAGGGGGGAGTGAAAACTGCGCAGCGCTGGGGATGCTTTGTCCAGGGGTGGGAATTACCGGAGTGAAGAAGTTCGTCGTCGACCACATCGTTGGTTGTGCGGGGAAACCGTGTCCTCCCGGGATCGTTGGCGTGGGAATTGGTGGTGGGGCAGACCTATCGCTCAAGCTGGCCAAGCTATCGCTTCTCCGTCCGGTCGGCTCACGCCATCCAGAGGCGAATGTCGCCTCCTTGGAAGAGGAATTGCGCGATCTGATCAACGACAGCGGGATCGGGCCAATGGGGCTGGGAGGGAAGACGACCTGCCTCGACGTGCACATCGAGTACGCACACCGTCACCCGGCTTCTCTTCCGGTGGGGATCATCTACCAGTGCTGGAGCGATCGGCGAGCGCATGTGCACATAACCGCGGACGGAAGGATCGAGGTAAGCTGAGATGAAACGAACGCTGACCACGCCGATCTCCGAACAGGAGGCGCGCGACCTGCACGTGGGGGATGTGATCTACATCACGGGGACGATGTTCACCGCGCGCGATGAGGCTCATCTGACGATGCTCGAACACGGAGCGCCGTTTCCCGTGGAAGGCCTCGCCCTCTACCACTGTGGCCCGGTAGCAAAGAAAGATGGAGATGGCTGGCGTATCGTCTCCGCTGGGCCGACGACATCGGCACGGATGGAGATGTTCGAGGATCGCTTCTTGGAGAAATTCCTGCCGCGGGTTATTGTCGGCAAAGGGGGAATGGGAGAGAAAACCCTGGCTGCCCTGTGCAAGGTGGGAGCGGTCTACACGCACTACACCGGAGGCGCGGGAGCACTCGCCGCGCGGGCGATCAGCGATGTCACAAACGTTCATTGGCTCTCGGAACTGGGGATACCGGAGGCGGTCTGGGTCCTCTCCGTCAAGGAATTTGGCCCGTTGACTGTCACCATGGATTCCCACGGTGAGAGCCTGTACGATACTCTAAACAAAAACGTACGCAAGAATATGCAACTGGTCCACGAACGGATTGAAAGGAGAGAATGATGGGCGAGGAGAGACTCGGCGTAGAAGAGATGAAGCGGCGGGCGGAGATCCCGGCACAGAAGGCACCCGGCTGGCATTCGTTCTACCACGGGAAGATCGAGACGGCGCTCAAGTGTGCGGTGACCAGCGTCGATGACTTCGGGATCTGGTACACCCCCGGCGTGGCCGCTCCGTGCAAGGAGATCGAGGCAGACCCAAGCAAGGTCTTCGACTACACGAACAAGGCGAACACGGTCGCCGTCGTCTCCGACGGATCGCGTGTCATCGGTCTGGGGAACATCGGGCCGCTCGCCGGTCTGCCGGTGATGGAAGGCAAGGCCCTCCTGTTTAAGTACCTGGGCGGAATCGGGGCCTTCCCGATCATGCTCGACACCCAGGACCCGGAGGAGATCATCCAGGCAGTGAAGTGGATCGCCCCCGGATTCGGCGGGATCAACCTGGAGGACTTCGCTAACCCGAAGTGCTTCTACATCCTCGACCGGCTGCGGGAAGAGCTCGACATCCCGGTCTGGCACGACGATCAGCAAGGGACGGCGTCGATCACGCTCGCCGGGCTGATCAATGCCCTCAAGGTTGTCGGTAAGGACATGAACAAGATCAGCTACTGCGTGATCGGTACCGGTGCGGCAAACATCGCCTTCGTGCGAATTCTCCTCAGCGCTGGCGTCCCCGCGGGTAACGTAATCATGGTTGACAGCACGGGAATCCTTCATCCGGGGAGAGAGGACCTGGAGAAGAACAAGGACCGCAATCCGTACAAATGGCACTATGCGCAGGTGACGAACTCCGGGCATCGTACCGGAGACATGGCTGCCGCGATCGCCGGGAGCGATGTGTTGATCGCCGCCTCCAAGCCAGGACCGGGGACGATAAGGAAGGAGTGGCTGCAGGCGATGAACAAGGACGCGATCGCGTTCATCATGGCCAATCCGACGCCGGAGATCTGGCCGTGGGAGGCAAAGGAGGCCGGGGTGCGCATCGTCGGCACGGGAAGGTCAGACTTCCCCAACCAGGTGAACAACTCGATTGGCTTCCCGGGGATCTTCCGTGGAACGTTGGATGTGTTCGCCAAGACGATTACTGATGAGATGGCGATTGCCGCCGCACACGCTATCGCTGAAACGGCGGAGAAGAAGGGGATCAACGAGAACTACATCGTCCCCACGATGATGGAGACCGATGTGTTTGTAAACGAGGCCGTCGCCGTCGCGTTGAAGGCGATCGAGCAGGGGATCGCCCGGCGTATCCTCACCGAGGACGAAATACGCCAGGAGGCGGAGGGGAAGATCCGTCACGCGCAGGCCGAGACGAAGATCCTCATGGACGCCGGGCACATCGCCCCGTTGCCAAAAGACTGATTGTAAGCTGTATTGGTTCTTTGAGGAGGGCAGACATGCCCTCCTCTCTTTTGTGAGCGGCAAGGGATTCGTCAGTCTTTTACAAGCAGCTTATCGAAGTGCATCTCGCCGAATCTCCATAATGCCTCGCGCCATGAACTTGCCTCCTTGGGGGTGAGTTCCTCTGGCACGTCGTAGCGCTGCTTGCGTTGCAGCTCCTGCAGTAGATGCGACA
>CAZRQM010000002.1:12391-22637 GCA_964602385.1 uncultured Thermotogae bacterium
GGGAAAGCTCCTCGCGGCTCACGGTGTCGTACAGGCGCGCCACTCCGCTGGGGGTAACAAGCTGTCGCTTCTCCACGATCATTCGCATAAGCTCAGCATGCTCGCCACATAGCCCAAGGGAATCGGCGAAGCGAGCGTGAATCTGTGGATCACCGGTGAACTCGTAGAGGAGGTTCCACAGCCACTGTTCTTCGCTCTCGCGCGTGAGGCGACAAAGGACGCAGCCGGGCTTGGCGAGCGTCTCTTGCAGATGATAAGTGAAGAGCGCTGTCATTGCACACAGTAGGTTACACGACATGAGCTGCACTCACAAATCAACGGATCACGCTGGGCAACGTGGTGAAATACGGTGCACAGCAATGCGCGTTTTGTTTTGCGTCGATCGAGGTGTAGAATAACAATCGTGGATATGGTGTTGGACGGTCCAGCACCGAAAACGGAAAAGGAGGCGTTCGTGAAGAAAGTACTAGCCCTGATGTTAGTTGTTCTGCTAGGGGTATCCCTGGCTGGCCTTGGAGAGGGCAAGGTTGCTGTGATACTGGACGTCGGCGGGCGAGGGGACCTCGCGTTCAACGACATGGGTTTCAAGGGGACGGATCAGGCGGCCAAGGACTTCGGATACGATATGGTCGAGATCCAGTGCGCAACAGCAGCGGATTACTTGCCGAACCTGCGTAACGTGGCTCGCACTGGTGAGTTCGATCTCATCATCTGCGTCGGGTTCTTGCTCGGGGATGCACTCGGAACCGCGGCAGCGGAGTTTCCGGAGCAGAAGTTCGCGATCATCGATGTCGGCTACATAACCGGCCCGAACATCATGAACATCGTCTACCGTGAGAATGAGGCTTCGGCACTGGTCGGCGCACTCGGTGCGATGGCCGCGGCGGAGTACGGGTACAAATATGTCGGTGTGGTTCTCGGAATCGAGATCCCGGTCCTGTACCACTTCGAGGCCGGCTATCGCTTCGGGATCGACTGGGGAATCAAGAAGTACGCCGAAGTGAAGGGGACCACCTCGGATGTGGGACTGCTGTATACCTATACCGGAACATTCAGCGATATCGCATTGGGTAAGGCGGCCAGTGAGGCCATGCTCTCCCAGGGTGCGGTTGCCATCTACAACGTTGCCGGTCCGTTGGGAATTGGCGACCTGGAAGCGGTCACCGAGTTCCATGACACCGCGGGAACGATGTTCGGTCCTCCGTATTTCTTCGGCGTGGACGCAAACCAGGACTACCTCGGTAATGGACTGCATGCCCTTGCTAGCGGAATGAAGCGTGTGGATACCGGCTGCTACAACGCGGTGAAGGCCGTTGCAGAGGGTACGTTCCAGCCTGGTGTCATCAGCATGGGTATCGCCGAAGGTGGAGGATCCATAAGCAAGGTTGGCGACCTGGCAGACTTCATCCAGTTCGGTATCGACGGTGGGGCTGTCAAGGCCGATGCTTTTTATGCGATCATCGGCAACTGGGCGCAGAACCGGGCGACCGTTCCTGCTTGGATCTGGGATGCCGTGGCCGAACTCGAATCAGGGGTTCTCGATGGGACGATCATCGTTCCGACCGCGGACAGCGGTGACGAAATGGCCGCCGTACGTACGAAATACACGCTTGGTGCACCATAGAAGCGTGAGCAAGCATTAAGTAACACGGGGAGGGGGGGCACTCTTCTCCCTCCCTTTTTTCTATACCTGCGCTTGCCATTTCAGGAGCACCTTATGACAGAAACAGAGCACGTATCGAATAACGATTCCGCCTTGGATTACTACCTGCGAGCAGAAGGGATCACTAAAGTCTACTCCAACGGAACAGTAGCTCTGAAAGAAGCTGACCTCGAGATCCATCGCGGCGAGATAATCGGGCTGTTAGGGGAGAACGGAGCGGGAAAGACGACGTTAACCAAGATACTCTCCGGCCTCTTGCCACCGACAAAGGGACGGGTCATCTCACCCCGTGGACCGGTCCGGTTTGGAAGTCCACGTGAAGCGCTCGACTTCGGAATAGGTATGGTCTACCAGCACTTCGCGCTGGTCGGTACCTTCACCGCCGCCGAGAACGTTGCCCTAAGCCACGAACATCCCTTCAGTACGGTTCAACTTGCTAGCACGAAGGAGCGCCTCGAACGATTGATGAAAGAGAGTGGGCTCCATGTTCCGCTCGATGTACCGGTGGAAAAGCTCGCCGTGGGTGAACAGCAGCGAGTGGAGGTTCTCAAGGTCCTTTCCCGTGATGTCGATCTGTTGATCCTCGATGAGCCGACCTCAGTGTTGACCCCGCTCGAGGTGGACGAGTTGTTTGTCCTTTTGCGCCGTCTGCGGGAGGCCGGGAAGTCGATCATCCTCATCACTCATAAGCTGAAGGAAGTTGGCTCGATCACCGACCGGGTAGTTGTCCTCCGGCACGGAGAGATGGTGGGAGACCTCACGACCGCAGACGCTACCACGGAACAGCTAGCGCGCTTGATGGTCGGGAAGATGATCGACACTGCGGCAAGGGCTGTTGAACTGACGGAGGCGGGCCTTCCCCACAGGGAGAGCGCACGGGTAGAAGAGATGAAATCAGGCCCGATCATTTTGCATGTAGAGAACCTGACGACACACGGTAATACCGGCGAGATCGCGGTAGAGGATCTTTCGTTCGACGTCCATGCGGGTGAGATCTTCGGTGTGGCCGGCGTGGAGGGGAACGGGCAGACCGAGCTTGTCGAGTCGCTGACCGGCCTTCGCGTCCCGGCGAGTGGGGTAGCCACGATCAACGGAACGAACATCCTCGGGAAAGATCCCCGAGAGATATACCGTCTCGGCGTGGCGCACATCCCCGAGGACCGGTGGGAACTGGGGCTTGTCCTCCCATTTACCTTGGCCGAGAATGCGATCCTTGGAGTGCAGCGCTGGGAAGAATTCCGTGGGCCGATGTCATTCCTGCGTTGGGGGAAGATCAATCAGCACGTGCGGGAGCTGATGGAACGTTTCGACATTCAGGCTACCGGGCCGGGCGCTCCAGCGAAGAGCCTCTCTGGAGGGAATCAACAGAAACTGATCGTGGGACGTGAACTGGCCAAGAACCCTGATATCATCGTCGCTGCGCAACCGACGCGGGGGTTGGATATCGGCTCCGCCCAGTACATCCGCGATCTCCTCGTTGAGATGCGCAACAACGACCGCGCTATCCTGCTCGTGTCGGCCGACCTTGACGAGGTCCTAGCACTGTCCGATCGGATCGCCATCATGTACGAAGGCCGTTTCATGACCATCGCCTCACCGGCTGACCTCGACCGAGAGACGATCGGTTTGCTCATGGGTGGAGTGACAGTCAAGGAGGGAGTATGAGTACTGAAGTGACGAAGAACTCATCCGGTCCGCGGGGAATGGCACGCCGCACGTTGACGGGGCTCAACCCAGCCCTTGAATCGGTATTGGCGGGCGTGGTCGGCCTGCTCATCGGGGCTCTCCTAATGTGGATCTGGGGCTACGATCCCTGGAAAGCCTATATGGCCATGTTCCGCGGGGCTTACGGAGATTCCTACGGGCTTGCAAGTTCGGCGGCGCGGGGGGTCCCGCTCATCCTGACGGCGCTTACATTCTCGATTTGCGTGCGCGCCGGCATGTTCAATATCGGCGCGGAGGGGCAGCTTTACATGGGAGCACTCGCGGCGGTGACCGTCGGCTACTTCACCCTCCCATCCGGCCTGCATGTCATTGCGGGGATCATCTTTGCCATGCTCGCTGGAGCCGTATGGAGCCTCGTTCCGGCGATCCTCAAGTTGACACGCGGCGTCAGCGAGGTCATCTCCACGATCATGTTCAACTGGATCGCGCGGTTTCTCGCGTTCTATATGGTTGCGTTTATCCTGGTCGACCCCGCGCGAGGCGAGAAAACGATAAGCATTCCGATGAACGCCCGGTTTCCGATCCTCGTTCGGGGAACGGACCTATCCTATTCCCTGTTTGCCGCGATCCTCTTTGCCATCGTCATCTACTTCGTACTGTGGCATACCACCATAGGGTACGAGGTCCGTGCCTCTGGGTTGAATCCAGCAGCAGCACGTTATGGTGGGATCAAGAGCAAGCGCACGATGCTCCTGAGCTTCATCCTCGGAGGGCTGGCTGCGGGGCTCGCTGGCGCGACGGTCGTGATGGGAAACCCGCCCACATACGCGGTTATCAGCGGCCTTCCGCAATTGATGAACGTTGGTTTCGACGGGATGGCTGTCGCCATGGTCGGACGGAACCACCCGATCGGGATCATCATCGCCGCCCTGTTCTTCGGCGGGCTGACGGCCGGCGGACGTGTGATGCAGTTCTACGGGTCGAATCCGGTTCCGCTGGAGATGGTTCGCATTGTGATGGGGGCGATCGTCCTGGCTATGTCCATCCCCGAGCTGTTTCGCATGTTCCCTGCAATCAAGAGACAGGGAACGAAGTTGTGCGGTTTGCTACGGCGATTGACGCACCGCGCCTCTAGCGAGGAGGGATCTGCATGAGCTGGAACGACATTCTTAGCTTGCTTCGCATCTCGCTTCATGCCATGGTTCCCATCACCCTTACTGCCGTGGGAGAGATCATCGGCGAGACAGCCGGACTGTTCAATATCGGTCTAGAGGGAGCGTTGCTATTGAGTGCGTTTGCCGGGGCAATAGGCGCGGAGTTCGGCGGCCCCCTTGTTGGCTTACTTGCGGGAGTTGTGGTTGGTGCCGGACTAGGTCTCCTCTTCTCGGTCATCAACACCTACTGGAAAGGGACCCAGATGATCACGGGGATCGGAATCAACCTGTTCGCGGTGGGAATCGTCGCCTTCGGCCTGATCAAACTTGGCGCACCGGGGTTCCACGACGTTCCCAAGGTGGCCGAACTGGCGAAGCTCCAAACACCGATCGGAGCGGTCAGCCCGATGATCTTTGTCGCGCTTATAGTGCCGTTCATCGCGTATTGGTTCCTCAAACGGACGCGGGCCGGACTGATTCTGAAGGCGGTCGGAGAAGCTCCGGAAGCGGCGGATGTTGCCGGGATTAACATCAATCTTGTCCGTCTGTTGGCGACCACCTTTGGTGGTGCCCTTGCCGGCCTCGGCGGGGCGTACATGAGCGTCTGCTGGATCGGATCGGTGACCAAGGACATCTCCGCGGGAAGAGGATTCATCGCGCTGGCGACGGTCGTCTTCAGTGGATTGAATCCGTTGCTCGCGCTTCTTGGTGGATTCATCTTCGGGTTCTTCCAGAGTTTGGCCACGTGGATTAAGACGCTCCCGTCCAAGCCGATCCCCTGGCAGTTCGTCGAGATGCTCCCTTACATTGTAACCCTTCTAGTGGTCTCGGGAGTGATCGGACGGGTGCGTTTTCCAAAAGCGCTTGGCCAGCCGTATAAACGGGAGTAAACCGGGCCTGACAGAGTTGATTTGTCGTCAGGGAAATCCTATGATATTCGTAGCAGTAAAGGTCGGAGGAAGCGTCACGCGCACCAGAAAAGAGTGGACGCTAATCCTTCGGAGGGTGCTTTGAACCTATAGGAGGTGGCAGTATGCGGAGGATTTTGGTATTGGCTCTAGTGGCCGCTTTGGCACTGGGAGTTCTGGGCTTTGCCCAGGCGATTGGGACGAAGGCCAACCCAATCTACATGCTCCTCGTTCCATCTACAGAGGGAGCGACGGTACAGGCAATTGGGAACAAGATCGCCGAGGATATCTACAACAGGACAGGCCTTTATGTGGTGGCGAGTCTACAGGCCGACTATACGGCAATGATCGAGGCGTTCGCCGCTTCCGAGGGCGACACGTTCGGAATTCCAACGACCGATCAGTACATCCGTATCTTCGATCGGACAAACGGGAATGTCAGCGCGCGGCTCGGTTCAGTGCGCTACGGATACGCGTACTACTTCGCGAGCATCTATGCGCGCCGCGATTCCGGGATCAAGTCACTTGCTGATCTACAGGGCAAGGTCTGGATCTACAACGACACCGGTTCTACGTCCGGGTATGTCTTCCCGAACATGGTCTTCAACAACAACGGGATCACATTCAGCAACATCGTGGAGAGCGGTGGCCACACCAACTCCATGGTCGCACTCATCGAAGGACAGGGCGACTTCTGCACCGGTTACGGCTCCCCTCCCGTTCCTCCCTCTGCTTGGAGCGGCGACAAGTGGCAGTGGGGCGATGACCCTGATCTGTGGATCTGGGATAGCTACAACAACGCGCTCTACCGCCCCGAGCTCAGCGGACTCTGTGTTGATCTTCGTTCTGCGGTAAAGAAACTCTACGATTTCGACACCGTTCTCACGGACATCGGCGTTGTCGACACGATTGGCCCAATCCCGAACGATTGCATGGCCTTCGGTCCGGATTTTCCGAAGGACGTCGCCGATACGATCGTCGCTGCAGTGCAAGATCAGTTCCAGGACGACGCGATGAAGGCCCTGTGGGGCGACTCGAACTTCTACGAGTGGGGCGAAGTAGCTGAGATCGACGACTCGTTCTACGACGGGTACCGCACGATCCTTGGCCTTCCTATCCCCAAGCGATAGACAGTTTGTGATTCGGCTGTTTGCCGAATAGACTTATGGGAGGGGGAGATTCCCCCTCCCATTCTTTTTTAAGGACAAGGATATGGCCGAGCAACTCGTAATTGAGCATCTATCCAAGGTTTACGCGCGTGGAGAGGTGCAAGCACTGAACGATATCAGTTTTACCGTCAAAAAGGGCGAATTTCTTGTCGTAATCGGACTCTCCGGCTCAGGGAAGTCGACGCTCCTTCGCTGCATCAATCGGTTGATTGAACCGACGGCGGGAAAGATCTTCTTTGAGGGGGCCGATGTGACCGCCGCCTCGTCGCGGGAGCTTCTACGTATTCGTCGGAAGATGGGGATGATCTTCCAGCAGTTCAATCTGGTCAAGCGCTCGTCGGTGTTGACTAACGTCCTCGCTGGTCGCCTCGGTTATGTCAACCCATGGCTCTCCGCGATTCACAAGTTTCCCCGCGAGGATGTTGAGATGGCGTTTAAGAATCTCGACCGAGTAGCAATTACGGATCAGGCTTACAAGCGCGCCGATGAGCTTTCCGGTGGACAGCAACAGCGCGTAGGGATTGCGCGTGCACTAATGCAGGAACCTGACTTACTTATGGCCGACGAGCCAGTCTCCGCCCTCGATCCGGCGACGTCGCACTCGGTGATGAAATACCTCGAACAGATGAACCAGGAGGATGGCGTTACCGTCATCACCAGCCTGCACTTCCTGTCGCTCGCGCGTCGGTATGGTACGCGTATTCTGGCGCTAAAGGACGGCGAGATCGTATTCGATGGCCTTCCCTCCGAGATCGATGAGGCACGCTTCAAGGAGATCTATGGCGACGAAGCCGAGCAAGTTGAAGTCCGGTAAACCTCTCACCCGCTTCGGCGCACTGAAGACGCGGTTTGGGGCGTTCTTCGTCGACTGGGCCCTGTGGGGATACGTCGCTTACGGGATGGTCTATCTTCTCAACCGTTATTGGTATACAGAGATTCATTTTTACGGTCGTCTCACCGTGCCCACCTGGGGTTGGCCAATTGTCATCCTGGGCACACTCGAATTGGCAGTCATCAGCCATGCCTTTGCGCAGAGCATTGGACTCAGCCTGTTCGGGCTAAGGATGCTGGCGGAGGATTACCAGTACCCCACGCGTGTGGCGCGTCTGCGACGCTATCTGTGGTGGCACATATCGCTCCTATCCTTACCCATTACCCTGTTCAAGTTGGGTCTTAAGAATCAGTTGCTGCACGACCGAATGAGCAAGACGGGGATGTTCCGGATCAAGGACGTAAAGGATGAGATGCCGATCGCGAATCCGCGCGCATGGTACAAGACGAATCGCGGCGTGGTCGCGGTTTTGCTCATCGGCTTGACAATATGGGTCGGAGGGTTGGTCACCCAGATTAGCATCTCTGCGTTGATTGAGCGTGCCCCGAAGACCGCCTATATGTGGAAGGCCCTGGTAACGCCCGACTTCACGCACATGTTCGCCCTTGATCCGGAACTTGCAGTCAACGCCAATCCTGACCTGCCGGCATCGATATTCTCCGGTCTCCTGCAATCGCTGTTCATGGCCCTCCTGGCGACCATCGCAGGCGGCGTGATCGCCTTTCCGTTGAGCTTCTTGGGGGCGCGCAACATGATGGGATTCAGCCACCTGGGATGGATAATCTACTGGGTGATGCGTGGGTTCTTCAACGTCGTGCGATCGATCGAATCACTGCTGTGGGGAATCGTCTTTGCCATCTGGGTGGGTTTTGGCCCGTTCGCCGGTGTATTGGCCCTTGCCGTGCACACAATAGCTGCGTTGGGCAAGCTTTACTCGGAGCAGGTGGAAGGGATCGATCCCGGCCCACTGGAAGCGATGGCCGCCAGTGGAGCACGGCGTTGGCAGGTGATCATGTACGGTGTCATCCCCCAAGTGGTTCCCTCCTTCCTTGCGTTCACACTATATCGCTGGGACATTAACCTGCGTATGGCTACCGTCATTTCTCTTGTCGGAGGAGGAGGAATCGGACGACTGTTATTCTACTACAAGGGACAGGTGGGGCGCATTGACAATGCCTGGAATCAAGTAGCGGCAGTAATTGCGGTCATCGTTGTAGTGGTATGGTTCCTTGATTACCTAAGCGGCCGAGTGAGGGAGAAGATCAACTGATGCAGGATCGTTACTACGCCGGGTTCATGACGGATAAGCCCAATTTTGTCAAGCACCTACAGGCAATTCGCCGTCGGTCGCTGGTCTTTCTTACGGACGTTATAGCTCTCTCCTACTTGTGGACACTGGCCTCTTACTGCTGGAACAGATTTGCTCTTGGGACAGGAAGCTACGTTACCCTCCCCTGGTGGGTGATGCTCATCGTCGCAGTGGAGATCGCCGCCGTGTGGGAGAACTTCGGTGTGTCTCTCGGGATGCAGTTTCTTGGGATGAAGCTGTCATCACGTGGCGAGAAAAGCGCAATTGCGGCTCACTTCTGGCGCTACCTCGTATGGCATATTGCTCCGTTACCTCTCATCTGGTCTGCCTTTTCTTCCCAGCAAGAACCCTGGCATGACAGACTGACGCACCTCTATGCCGTCAGTGCGGCTGAGGTGGAGGAGAAGAGAGGGCCCTGGTATCGAACAAGCTGGAAGAATGCGCTTGCCCTCATCAGCGTGGTAACTATTCTCACCGCCTTTGGAGTGACCGACGTAGATCTGTATGCCTTCTTCACAAGAGCTAGTAGGACCGGCAGGATCTGGGTCAGGCTTCTGAATCCCGATTTTAGTCTTCTGGGAAGCGGGTTCCGTCTCCTCATCGTCACGATCTACATGGCATTCATGGCAACGATCTTCGCTATCGTGGTCGCTGTCCCACTGAGCTTCCTCGCGGCACGTAATCTTGCGCAGGGTATCATTGGTCATGCGATCTACACTGTAGTTCGAGTGGCGATCAGCATCACCCGGTCGATTGACGCGATCATCTGGGCGATCATCTTCCTGGTGTGGGTACGCGTAGGAGCCTTCCCGGGCGTGTTGGCGCTGTTTATCCACTCAATCGCCGACCTGACAAAACTCTACTCCGAGCGGTTGGAGTCGATCGATGAGGGTCCGGTGGAAGCGATCCGTGCCGCGGGAGGGAACAAGCTGCAGGTGATCTTGTACGGGATCGTGCCACAGATTATTAACCCGTACCTTTCCTTCACGCTGTATCGCTGGGACATCAACGTGCGCATGGCGACAATCATCGGTATCGTCGGTGGCGGTGGCATCGGGCAGAGCCTGTACCAGTACATGAAGGTCTCAGACTATCGTAGCGCCGGGATGATGATGCTCCTTATCGTGATCACCGTGTGGTCGATCGACTACATCTCCGCTCGCCTACGGGCGCGACTGAATTGAGCCTCATTGAAGGATTGAATGAGCGGGAGATTGAGTGATTGTAGAGGCTAATCATTCAATAACTCAATGATTCAATCATTCAATTACGAGACAAGGTCCTCTAAGTACTCTCGGATATCCTCTAGCCCGTAGGTCGTCTTCAGTGCCTCATTGTCCTCGAGCCACGCGTCCTTGATCGTGTCGTCACGCCTGATCTCTATGTCCTTGATCCCGAAACTGGCGACCATCTTCTTTGCCTCTTCCTCGATCTGTCTATCCTTCACCCGAAACAGGAACCTAGGGAAACTGGGCATCGTGCCACCTCCAGGGGACAAGTATACCTGGTTGAGCGCGCTTCGTCCCGGCGGCGCTAGAAGGCGAAC
>CAZRQM010000002.1:22737-28690 GCA_964602385.1 uncultured Thermotogae bacterium
GTGTCGGTTCTCCGACCCGTTTTTCCTACGGACAAGTCTAAGGAAGGCGGGCGATAGGGTGTAATTGGAAACGGTTGCGCCTTCCGTAATTGAAAAGGGGAGCGAATGCGCAGCTATCTGCCTGTTGTCTCTTCTTTCCATTGTTGCTCACTAGCGGAAGGTATCGCCTCATCTACAGGAGGGGCATTGTGAGCGCGAGTATCGGAACATCACCGGTTAGGGAGGGATGACTGTGAAGAATGTTGCAGCTGTGCTGCTAGTGCTGGGGCTGTGCGCGACTGTGTTCGCGGGCACGGGGATTGCGGTCCTCGTGCAACAGGGCGACCAGGTCGTGGAGGTGGATCTTGCTTCCGTGCCGCAGGTAACGGGGACCGTTGCCTACCAGGGACCGGTCTTCAACGCGGATAATGAGAACTGGAAGGATGCGCACGCATATTCAGGCGTGCCGATCCGTGACATCCTGAGCGAAATTGGCGGGATGAGCACGGGTGATCAATTGGCCGTAGTGGCAACGGATGGCTACTACAAGGAGATCCCCTACGGCGTCATCTACAGCACAACCTTGGCTGGTACCGCGATTCTCGCCCTGGCGGAGGATGGGGAGACCACGACCGAAGGCGCGCCGATCCTCGTCTTCCTACCCGAGGACGAACGGTTCTCAAACGATGACATGCTGAGTTCGTTCGGTGAGGACCTCTCTCACTACTACTCCGGCCGGCCGTCTACTACTGGTCTCATGGTGAAGGATGTCGCCTATTTGATCGTGAATTACGACGGTGGCGCACTCCCCGCGCGCGCGGCGGTCGGAGACACCACCGTTTTCACGCCCGGAGGGAGCTTTACCGTGGTTGCTGGGGAGAGGAGCACGGGCTACACGATCTCCGATCTGGAAGGGCTCGATGTTGTTACGGCCGAAGGGACGTTCACCAACACGATTGGCGTGGATTACACAGCCACATACACCGGTATTCCCATCGCGACACTGATCGGAAACGTCCCTGCCGATACGACGATCCGCGTAACCGCTTCCGATGGTTATTCGATGAATTACAGCGCCGGGATGCTACTCGACCGTTCGGAGGGGATATGGATTCTTGCGTATAAGGAGAACGAGTCCTACATGCCCTACGATCCCGGCCCGTTCCGCATCGTTCTTGTCGGCGAGAGCAACCCTCGCTTCGAGGGAGCAATCTCAGCCAAGATGGTGTCACGGATCGACATCCTCGGTGCCTATGATGACTATTCTCTAACCCTGCAGGGGGAGATCACACGGGCGTTCTCCCGCGGCGAGCTTGAAGCCGGGATCGGATGTCCGTGCCACGCCTCTACGGTGACCGTGACGAGCAAGGGGGAGACTCACACCTACACCGGCCTCCCCTTATGGCGGCTCATTGCCTATGTGGATGATGATCGTGCTCCCGGGCCGGAGCAGGGGATCCACTACGATGAAGCTGATTTTAGCGATGCTCTGGCTTCAGCCGGATACACGGTCACCCTTGTCGCCGAGGATGGGTACACGCAATCTGTCTCCTCGCAGCTTATCGCACACGATGAAAGATTCATCGTTGCCTTCAAGCAAGACGGCCTCTTCCTCGATCCGACGAAGAACGGGTACATGCGCTTCGTGTACGACGACTCCGTCCTCTTTCCCGTGGGAACAACTGTTAAGAGCGTTAAGTTCCTCTCTTCGATCGAGGTCAAGTTCCCGTAGGGAGGAGAGGCGATGAGTGCGGAGACGAGAGAGAGACGGCCACTCCTGGAGATCCGCGAGATCGTCCTCGTTGCGCTCCTCGCATCGATCGGGGGAGTCCTCTCAACCTACGTCGGTTACATCGGGAACCTGATCAATCGTCTGTTCGGAGTCCCATTCGGGGCCGGGCAGTTGATCGCGGGGCTTCACGTCCTGTGGCCGGTCCTCGCGCACCTACTCATCGGCAAGTTTGGTTCGGGAACATTGACCGGAGTGACTAAGGGCGTAATCGAGCTCCTTTCCGGGGGGACGCACGGAGCAGTGATCGTCCTCATCTCCTTCGTAGAGGGGCTTCTTATCGACCTTGGAATGGAAATTACCCGCCGTCCCTCACTCTTGTTGACGATGCTCACCGCGGGCATTGCCTCGGCGTCGAATGTCTTCATCTTCCAGGCGATCTACCTCTCGGGGGTCTCGCCGACGTTCATCCTGGTGATGGCCGGGCTCTCTCTCATCTCTGGCGCGTTCTTCGGCGGGTACCTCGGGTGGGACGTCCACCGCTTTCTGATCGCCTCGCGCCTCGTCCGAGATAGGGACGACGAGACGGTTCTTCGCGCCTCATCGTGGTGGCGACATCTCCTCACACTCGCCACAGTCCTCGCTCTCCTTGGCGGGGGAGTCTACTACTACACATCGGTCTACGATCCGTTCTCCTCCCCTGACAGTGCGGATGTCGAAGGAGCCGTGGCATCGCCGTATACCTTCCGCTACTCGGACTGGGGAGAACGCGCGGTGACGCTAGTTGCCGAGCTGCGGGGGAGTTCCACCTACGTTCCCCCGCAGGAGTACACCGGGATACCGCTGTCGCTTATCCTGGAAGAAGGGGAGCCGAACGAGGGAGCGCAGATGGTGCGAGTGATCGCCGAGGATGGTTATGAGGCGAGTTTCGACCTATCCGCAATCCTGAAGGACAAACAGGTGATCATCGCCCTCGACAATGGGCAGTTGCGGCTGATCGCCGCGGGATACGATGGAGCGTACTGGGTGAGGAGAGTGAGGCGGATTGTCGTACGATAGAGAGACGGGATTTAGCCATCTGGCGAGGAAAAAGTTGGATGACTCAAGGAGTGAACGATTGAGTGATTCTGGTTACCAATCTCTCAAGCATCCGCTCTCTCAATCATCCAATCTCAAACGGAATCCAGAGAACTGATGATCGAGATCGAGGACCTCACCATCCAATACCCGGACCGGCTACACCCGGCTATCGATCGCCTCACTGAGACGATCGAGGACGGTGAAGTCATCGTCATCACGGGGCCATCGGGGTGCGGCAAGTCCACTTTGTGCCGGGCAGTGGCCGGTTTCATCCCAGGGATGATCCCCGCCAAGGTCTCGGGAAAAGTCATGATTGACGGCGAGTCGGTATGGACTGCTGACCCCGCGCTAATCGCGACCCATCTCGGATTGATCCAGCAGGATCCTGACGCGCAAATCTGCACTCTCAACGTGTGGCAGGAGGTCGCGTTTGGCCCGGAGAACCTCTGTCTTCCGCCCGGAGAGGTGGCAGCACGTGTCGAGGAGTGCCTGGCCTTCGTGGGGATCTCGCATCTGTCCGAGCGAACAACGACAACGCTCTCCGGAGGAGAGAAGCAGCGCCTGGCGATCGCGTCGATCCTGGCGATGGCCCCGGAGACGATCCTCCTCGACGAACCGACCGCCAACCTTGATCCGGAGGGAGCGCAAGCGGTGTTTGGTCTCCTGCGGGAGCTTCGTGAGCGGGAGGGTCGCACCCTGGTTGTGGTCGAACATCGCCTCGCCCCGCTCCTTCCTCTTTCTCCGCGGGTGTTGGTGATGAACGAGGGCGAGATTGTCACCCGAAGCGTGACCCGGCGACACGAGGACCTCGTCGCCCTTGGCCTGCGCGCCCATGAGGATCTCGATATTCCGGTACCGGTCAGACGCGGAGGGGATGCACCGCTGCGGGTGGAGAATCTCACCTTCGGATACGACGGAACTCCTCTTCTTGATGGTCTCACGATCACCGTGGAGCCGGGGGAGATCCTCGGGATCATCGGTCCAAACGGCGGCGGGAAGACGACACTCCTTAGGCTCATCGCCGGTCTGGAGAAACCGAACGGGGGACAGGTAATGCGCCCCACAAAGAGCGTCCTCGGCTACCTCTTCCAGCATCCGCATCAGCAGATCTTCGAGCGCACTGTGAGAGGAGAATTCGCGATCGAGGGTGCAGTCAGCGACGACACGATCCGCCACTCCCTCGATGCGGCGAACTTGTCTGGCCTGGAAAGCGCCGCCCCGCTCTCGCTCAGTCTGGGAGAACAGCGACGTCTGACACTGGCGACGACCCTCGTCCGTGATCCCGAGCTTCTCCTTCTGGACGAGCCGTTCATCGGGCAGGATCGCGCAAACGTCGCCTGGA
Source organism: uncultured Thermotogae bacterium (assembly GCA_964602385.1). Classification (GTDB taxonomy): domain Bacteria; phylum Bipolaricaulota; class Bipolaricaulia; order UBA7950; family UBA9294; genus M55B144. The sequence goes on from CAZRQM010000002.1 coordinate 26,868, forward strand.
TAATCGCGAAGATCCTCGCTGCTCGCGCGAAGGGGGCTGTGACCCTCCTCGTTTCACACGACATTCCACTCGTCAATTCCCTGTGCGATCGACTCCTCTACCTCGACACGGAGCCCATCATCGGGGATCCAAAGACGGTAAGCGCCAAGCTGCATGAGATGGGAAAGGATGCATTCACGCCCGGCTACTGGGGAGGTGAGACGACATGATCCCACGCATTACCTACTTCAAGGGGGCAAAGGGACTGCACCGCGCCTCCCCCGAGGCGAACCTGCTGCTGTTGCTCGGGTTTCTCGCTGCGGTCCTCGCCACTCCCGGGATGATCGTCAAACTGGGGGCTCTCGCTCTCGTGTTCATCCTCGCCTTACTATCGGGGGAGAGTTTGCGCGCGTTCCTTCGCAGCACGCGCTTCGTCCTTATCTTCGCCGCCTTCCTCTTCGTCGCGCAAGCGATCTCTATCCGCGAGGGACAGACTCTCTTTTCGATAGGAATTCCCATCACCGACCAGGGGCTCCTTCTCGGCGGGCAGATGGCCCTTCGCTTCCTCGTTATCCTCTCTTCCAGCATGCTCTTTGTGATGGTCACCGACCCCGACCGGTTTGCCTACGCGCTGATTCGCCTGGGTATTCCGTACCGCTATGGATTCATCCTCGTCCTTGCACTGCGGTTCGTACCGTTCTTTCGCCAGGAACTGAAGACGGTGCGGGAGGCGCAGCAGGTACGAGGAGTCTCTCCATCGATCCGCAGCTTCTCCAGCCTCAGGCGCGCGATCCGCTACACCTTCCTCCCGGTCCTCGTATCGGGATTGACACGCGTTGACAGCATCGCCATCTCCATGAAGGGACGATGCTTCGGCCTTCATCCAAAGCGGACCATCTCACAACAGAGCCACTGGGGGATGGTAGACTGGGCTGTCGTCGGGCTCGTCCTACTTCTGATCGGGATGACTATCGTCGCCAGGAGGTATGCATGGCTGTAGAGCCGGGATCGATGCGCTGGTATCTTGTGGCATTCATCGTGCTGATCGTGGCGGTCATCGCTCCGCTCATCGTTCGCATTGCGGTACACGTCGATGAGCCAACAGTTGAGATTGTCAACCTCGATGGGACTAGTCGCGAGGTTTCACTCTCCATGATGAGGCGAATGCAAATACTCAAGCGGGAAGGGACCTACCAGAACCAGTTTGAGAATTGGCGCGACCAAGGAACCTACACCGGTGTGCGTTTGACTGACCTCATTGGCACTGCAGGTGATTATCGCTCCATTCGCGCAATCGCTACAGACGGCTACGAGCTGTCGATCGGACGGGAGCGCGTGGAGGACCCTAACTACCCAATGATTATCGCCTTCGCGTTTGATGGGGTGGAAGTCCCTGCTTGGAAGATGGGCTTTCGCATCGCCGTTCTCCCCGAAGATGGAGCCGTGAGCAACGCCGAGTACGACGCCATATCCGCTGGGAGCTTCTGGGTGCAGAATGTGGTGAAGATCATCCTTCAAGCCGAACCCTGAGGAGAGAAGGCAGTGCTCCCCGGAAGCGTCGTCTCGGAACGTGGCTTGTCTTCAAGATGGCTGTGTCTTGAACGGGCATCGCGCGCAAGATCGGGCTTGAGAGCTCCAGGGTAGGCGATGCATTATTGTGCCACGGACTTATCGGGCGAAGCGTGTTAGAAACCAGTGATGATCGTCTTACATGCAGGCGCGCTTGAGGATAGATTGCTCCTTTTGGGGGAGAAGTCAAGCGAAGGCGAGACGGGAGTCTCCAAAGGGCTACGGTCTACTTGCAAATATCCTGTGATTATTCCCATTAAAGGTTTTCGTAGTAA
>CAZRQM010000003.1:0-21600 GCA_964602385.1 uncultured Thermotogae bacterium
ACCCCGATCGTCAGGGGCTTGCCGCATACGGGACAGGTGTTGTCGAGCTTCATCGCCTCGCGCGGAGAGAGGACAACCCCACACTTGTGGTGGCCATCGTAGTGGTACTTCCCCTCCTGCGGGTAGAGTTCGATCGTTCCCAAGAAACGCGTAGGATCGCGCGTCTTCATCGCCGCGATGACGCTTTCGTAGCTAGGATCAGGAAGATCGAACAGCGTCGCCTCGCGCCCTAGCTTGCTCGGAGAATGAGCATCGGAGTTGGAGATCAGAGTAAGGTGATCAAGCGCCGACAATCGCCAGTTCATCGGTGGATCGCTCGATAGGCCCGTCTCGATGGCGAAGATACGACCCGTGTACTTGCCAAAGCACTCCTCGAGCGAGTCAAACCCCGAACGCGATCCGAAGACGGAGAACCACGGAGTCCAGATGTGTGCCGGGATCAGCTCAGCGGTCTCCTCCGCGTTCCACACTACCTCCGCCAATCGCTGCGCGGAAATCCCAAGTATCGGCCGCCCATCGGAAGCGAGGTTGCCGATCAGACTAAGATCGCGGTCGATCCGCTCCACGGCATCGAGCGAGGGAGCAAGGACGAGCACGTGCACCTTGCGCACCCTTCCATCCTGGCTCCAAATGGCACTGATCTCACTCGTAAACATGAAACGCACATCATCGTATCGATACAGGCCGTTCCCCTCCGCGACGAGACCGTCGCGCAGCTCCTTCAGCCACTGCGGGTGCGTGAAGTCACCGGTTCCGAGAAGACCGATCCCCTTGATCTTCGCCCAGTGGGCGAGAGAGGCCAGGTCCATCTGCGGACTGGTGGCGCGGCTGAAGCGGGAGTGAAGGTGCAGATCAGCGATCAGGCGCATCGTGTTACATGGGAACCGGGTGGAAGATCTCCGGGCAGTCGACAGAGAACGATTCGACGGCGACAGTGGCGTAGAAGATCCGGCTTGAGTACTCCTGCGCCTTCACGGTGAACGCCGCCCGCTCGCCGGGCTCCAGGTCGTTGATCAGCACGGTTCCATCGGTAAGTCGTAACCCGTCAGCGTCGTAGAACTTCGCCTTCAACGTGACCGTAGGCAGAGTATTATCGCACCGGTTCTCCACCTCACCTGTTACCTGCACCGGGAAACCGAGCGTGAGGTTCCACGTTCGGATGAGCGCCGCCGGCTGGACGTGTAACTCCTTGGATGCGGTCCCCGAGACCCCGCGATCATCGGTGGCGACGAGGGTAACAAAGTAGGTCCCTTCCTCCGGGAAGACGTGAACTGCGTCGCGGTAGTAGTCATCGATGCTCGACCCGTCATCGAACTGCCAGTCGAACGTGGTAATGTAGTGGCCCGGGATCGTCGTCGACTGCGAGAAGAAGTGATATCCGAGGAGACCACTCGATCCGTCTGGGCACCACGTGAAATCGACGGTCGGTCGAACGACCGGCCCGAAGCAGGATGTTGTGACAAGCCCTACGACAGCAATTAGCAGGAAAACCATGCTCTTCTTCAATATCCCTCCTCCATTCAGTGTAGAGCGGCATCACTCGACGTGCAATGGACCCGCTCGATTATTCCAGACCATCCCAACCAAACAGGCCGAGATCGATCCGTCCGTTCTCATCAAACTCGATCCCCTCTCCTTGGAGCAGAGCTCTCTGCTCAACGCCGACGCGTGCTTCCCCGTTGGCTGCCACTACCCGCTGCCATGGAACAGGCTCATCGACGAAGTGGCTTCTCAATGCCGCCAGCGCCCATCCCACTTGCCGGGCACCATTGGGCCTGTCGACGATGCAGGCGATCTGTCCGTAGGTCGCCACCATCCCCGGCGGGATCCGGCGCACGACATCGTAGATATCCGTATACAGTCCGGGTTTCACGGCACCTCCATTGCGTAGTTCGCTCAATAGGAGTAGAGTACTATCGGAGGAGCATATGTACAACATTGAACGTATTCGCAATGATTTCCCCGCTCTCCACAAGATGGTCTTCTTCGGGTCGGCCAGTGTGGGGCCGCTTCCACGTGTGGCGATGGTGGCGATGCAGCGCTACTCCAAGGAGCTGCGGGTCGACTTCGCTCCAGCAGCGTGGGAGGCAGACCCTGTCGCTGAAGTACGGTCTCTTGCCGCACAGCTGATCAACGCTTCCCCCGAGGAGATCGTCGCAACGACGAGCACCTCCGCCGGGATCAATCTCCTCGCCGGAGCCATCAAGTGGAAGCGACACGACAACATCGTCATCAACGACCTCGAGTATCCAGTGAATGTCTTCCCGTGGCTTCACCAGGCGCATAAGCACGGATCGGAAGTGCGCGTCGTCCGCGCGCGTAACAGGGTGTTACCTCTCTCCGAGATGACCGCGGCGATCGATCGCAAGACGCGTGTCCTTGCGGTCAGTCATGTCGAGTTTGCCACCGGATGGCGTAATGATATCCCTTCCCTCGCTGAGGCGGTCCACAAGGCGGGCGGACTGATCTGTGTCGATGCCAGTCAGTCGCTCGGGGTGCTCCCCGTTGATGTTCAGGAGATGGGGATAGATGTGCTGGCAACAGGAGGACATAGGTGGTTGTGCGGTCCTATGGGATCAGGCTTTGCCTACATCCGCAAGGATCTCGCCGCGGGTCTTAGCCCGGCAACGATAGACTGTGCGAACATCACCATTGATGCGCACGAAATAGTGTGGAACGCCCTTGTGTCCGGAGAAGCGTACACGATGTCCGAGGCACCCCTGCAAGGAGACACGCAGCGGTTTCAGCAGGAGGGGCTATCCCCGATCGCGACCAAGGGCCTCGCCTCTTCCCTTTCATACATGTTGGACCTTGGTAGCGAGTCGATAGAGGAGAGGATAACGGAGATTGTGGGCTACCTGATCGAACGGCTGCAAGCGGCCAAGATTGGCATCCTCTCTCCTACAACACCTGAGAAGCGCGCGGGGATCGTCACAGTCAGCGTCCCTTACGACCTATCGAAGCCGAAGGACGTCTACCGCCTGGAACAAAAGCTACGCCGCGCGGGGATCGTCGCTCACCCTCGCGGAGGCGGCCTGCGCCTATCGGTTCACTTCTTCAACACGGAAGAAGAGATTGACCTTGTCGTCGATTTCATATCCGGTCTGTAGGCAGCTCTTCGTCGTTTCAAATGGGTAACCAGAGAGTGGGGGTCAAGCGCCACACCCCCTTACGGAGGTATGAGACTCGTTTACCACGAAGGGATCGAAGAACACGAAGGACTTGGACAACAAAGTGCTTGATCCTCCTTCTAATCGGTGACATTGGAGTTCATCAGGAGTCCGGCTTTCATTCCTGCTCATATTCTTCGTGCTCTTCGTGGTGAATTCTCTTTGATCTCCGGTCTTGCTTCGCAACCGGCATTTATTCCGTGCGAACCGCAATTGGAAACCACTACCCACTCGAAACGTCACGGAACCTCTAGCAGTATCAGCGTGCAAGCCACGCACGCCGATCTGGGATAGCCTTGTCGCTCTGTTGGCAGACCGGGCAGTAGTAGGTGCGCGTGTTCGCATAGCGGATCTCGGCGATCTTCGCCCCACAGATCGGGCACGGCTCTCCGGTGCGCTTGTATACCTTCAAAAAGTCACGGATGTCGTCAGTGAACAGGCTATCGCCGATGCGTCTACGAATCTCCTCTATCGCTTCGCTCAGGACTCGCACGATGGCGCCATGCAACCGCTCAAGTTCCTCATCCGACATCGTGCTTACATAGCGCACTGGAGACATGCGGGCGGCGAATAGGATCTCATCGGCGTACGCGCTCCCGATTCCAGCGATCGCCCGCTGATCGGTGAGGAGCTTCTTCACATGACACCTGCGGCCGCGTGCCATCTCCGCGAGCGCCTGCACGGTAAACGCACTGGAGAGTGGTTCCACCCCAAGAGAGGCGATCCCGCTCACTTCCGACGGGTCGGTCACAACGTACACCTTGACAAGCTTGATCGATCCGTTCTCGATGAGGCGCAGATCTTCGCCATCGCTGAACGTAGCCTGTAGCCCTGTTGCTTTGGTGATCTGCGTGTTATTCCTACATAGGACAAATCGGCCGGCGAGCATCAAGTGGGCGACGAGGTGGAGCTTCGGCTCGAGAGCAAGAATGAGATACTTGCCCCGACGTGCAACCCCAGCAAACACCTTGCCATTAAGAGCGTCGAGTGGCGGGGTGACGGTCCTTAGAATCCCGGGGCGTAGAGCACACGCGCTCACGATCTCGCGGCCCAAGATGCGTCCCTCCAACGCCTCCTTCAACATCTCAAGATCCGGCAGTTCAGGCATCTTCCTCCTTCTTGAACGAAAAGTAGCCTCTGCAGTTCATTATCCAAGCCGTGGATGAAATCGGCAACTCGCGGGGAAGTGGACTTGCCGGGCAAGAGCACTTGCCGGGCAAGGCGTCAAGTGGTATTCTGGTAATAGCTCTTGTTGATTACGTGCGTGTTGCTACGCTCAGCCGCATCAGGTGAAGAGCAGAAGCGTGAGGAGGAGCAGGTGAAGACGACTTTGATGGTTTTCTTGCTCATCGGTGGTGTGTTTGCCGTATCGTTGTGTGGAATTGCCGCCGAGGTGGTGCTAAACGAAGTCGCCTGGGCGGGAAACGCCGACGACCCAACTGCGGAATGGATAGAACTACATAACACGACAGATCACGTCGTAGATCTCTCTTCATGGCGCCTGGTCTCATCAGACGGTGCACCCGACATCACCCTTGCAGGGACGCTGCCTTCGCAGGGGTACGTAGTCCTTTACAGATCAAGTACGCGAGAAGGAGAAATCGAAGGGAGGGTCTACTACTCAGGCGCTCTGCGCGATGGAGGCGAGAGCCTGAGGCTTCTCGATCCCGCGGGCAATGAGGCCGACAGCGCCAATCATCGTGGCGGAATGTGGCCTGCGGGAAAGGTGAATGATGTTCCCTGCACGATGGAACGGATCGATCCAGATGAGCCAGACAACCCGAATAACTGGGCAGACGCACGCAATGCAAGCGATAACGGCCTGTTCTTCGGCACGCCCGGAGAGATAAACTCCGTCTCCTACGCGCCCCCCCAAGCTACCGTCTCCTTCACCCCCGATCCGGCCCATCCAGATGAACCGGTCCTGTTCTCAGCCAGTGCTTCTCTCGACGCTAGGAGCGAGATCGCTTACTACGCGTGGGACTTCGGAGACGAGGCAATCGGGCGCGGACAGACGTTCAGCCACACCTATGTGCAGACTGGAAGCTACTCGATTCTCCTCACCCTACGCGACGGTCACGGCGGTGAATCACACGTGATGAAAGCCCTGCACGTAATCGTAAATGCCCTTCCGCGCGTCGACTTCAGCGTTCGTTCGGCGGCGGACAAGCGCATCCTGCAGAGCCTCGACCCTCTTGTGTTCACCGATGAGTCCTACGACCCCGATGGCGAAGTTGTTTCCTGGAACTGGGGCTTCGGCGATGGAGGGACGAGCACGCAGCAGTCGCCCTTCCACACGTACATCGGCTGTGGCGACTACACCGTAGGTCTCGATGTCATGGACAACCACGCTGAGCACTCCTATCAGACGCAATCACTGACGATAGAATCGATCGCCCCTGTGGCGATGTTCACCTTCGCCGCGAAGATTCCGAACGTCGGATCGGAGATCATGGTCGATGCCTCAGGATCGTTTGATCGCGATGGGATGATCGTACGCTACGATTGGGACATAGACGATGATGGCACTGTGGACTACACCTCGTCTCTTCCATCCGTTCGCTTCTCCATCCAAGAAGGGGGAACACACGCCGTCTCCCTGCAAGTGATCGACAACTGCGCCGTCACCTCGCTTCCCTATGTTGGTTATGTTACCGCTAACTACCCGCCGGCGGCCGCGTTCCAGGTTTCAAACTTCTACCCAAAGCAAGCCGAGGTCGTTCAGTTCACCGATCAGTCACACGACGATGACGGCACAATCGCATCCTGGAAGTGGGACTTCGGCGACGGCTCATCCACAAGTGGGAAGTCTCCGCAGCACGCCTACGGTGGCGCTGGAACATACTCCGTGACCCTCACCGTAACCGACAATAACGGCTCGACAGCGATGATCTCATCGCGGATCACGGCAGCAAACATCCCGCCCACCGCTCACCTCACAGCAAACGGCGAGGAGAGGAAGAGCGATGTGAAGACGAACGATACGGTAACATTTGACGGGTCGAAGTCGCATGATGACAGGAATCCTGCGCGAACGGGGAGGATCGTCTCCTATCAGTGGGACCTGGATGGGGACGGAACATTCGAACAGGAGACCTCTTGCCCGACGATCACCCACACTTACCCCAACGATGGTACCTACAAGGTCAGATTGCAGGTGACAGATGACGGCGGGGCCACTAGTCTATCAAACCCGGTGACGATCGTCGTGCAGAACCGTGCGCCGAGCGCCGCTCTTAACTTCTCCCGAAGCGGACCAACCGACACCGATGAGGTCATGTTCACGGACGCATCGAGCGACACGGATGGGAAGATCTCCACGTGGAAGTGGGACTTCGGAGATGGAGCAAGTTCAGCGGAACGAAATCCTCACCATCGCTTTGCCGATGATGGGACATACGAGATCAGCCTCATTGTGACCGATGACGACGGCGATCGATCGACACCGTACACAAGACAGATCACTGTAACAAACGCAGGCCCAATCGCGGAGTTCGACCTTCCAGCGGGAGCATCGGCGGGGAACCCTGTAACATTCAATGACCGCTCATCCGATCCCAGCGCAGCAGGAGAGATCGTACACGTTGCGTGGGACTTCGGGGATGGAACATTCTGCCCGGGGAGTGTCGGCGGCTGTGATGGTGGGGATACGCATAATCCCGTCCATATCTACGCTGCTGCTGGCACGTACACCGTGAGCCTCGTCGTAATTGACGATGATGGGGCGCTCGCTACTGTCAGCCACACTCTCACCGTCGCAGAGTGATCGGACTCCAGTTGTTAAGTCGGTAGCCGAAGCCGCGCACGGTGAGTACGAGCTTGGGGTGAGAAGGGTCATCCTCCAGCCTCTTGCGCAGCAGATACACGTACTTCTGCACGTCCTGGAAGGTAGCGTAGCGATTATCCGGCCAGAGGCAAGAGAGGATCTCCTGCCCAGAGAATACTCGCCCAGGTTCCGAGGCAAGGAGGCTAACTAGCGCGTATTCCTTGGGGGATACGGTAACTTCCTTCCCCCTCAAGATGATCACCTTGCGCGCGTCGTCGATCTCCAGCAACTGTCGCTCCCCCGCGGGCGATGAACGACGCAACACCGCTTCGATGCGCGCCTTGACCTCAACAAGCTTGAACGGCTTGGCTATGTAGTCATCCGCTCCTCGGGAGAGACCACGTACCTTGTCGGCCACGCGTCCAAAAGCGGTGAGCATGATCACTGGGCAATCGCCACGCGCGCGAATCCAGTCGAGGACCGCCCATCCGTTCATGCCGGGAAGCTTGACGTCGAGCAGGACAAGATCGGGTGGCGCTTCATCGAACATTTTGATGAGTTCCTCTCCGGTAGCAGCGCCCTCCACATCGTATCCTTCCGCGATCAGCGATGTAGTGAGAATTTCGATGATGTCCGGTTCGTCTTCACAGATCAGTAACCGCATCCCTGTTCTCCCTCTTGTCCTCTTCGGGAGCAGTGGCCGGCAGCGTGATCGAGAACGTGCTCCCCTTGTTCTCCCCTGCACTTTCCACCCAGATCGCACCGTTCATCTCATCCACCAGCCGTTTGACGATAGACAAGCCAAGACCGTTCCCGCTTGCTTTCATCTTGCGAGCTTCATCTGAGCGGTGGAACTCGCTGAAGATCAGGTCACGCTCCCCCTCACAAATGCCCATTCCCGTGTCCGAGATCACAATCTTGCCCTTGTCTTGATAACTGGATACAGAGACCGTGATCTTTCCACCGCCAGGAGTGTAACTAATAGCATTAAGCAGGACATTGGTGACGATTTGCATCACACCTCCAGCATCGGCATAGGCGTTCACCGGGCTGCACTCAGCGCTTAGCCTCATGATGAGTCCCTTTGTCGTAGCCTGTGGAGTCAACAGCTCTACCGCCTTGCGTGTGATGTCGCTCAGGTCAATTACTGATAGTGAGAGATCGCTCTTCCCAGTATCGATACGGGAAACACTGAGTAAATCATCAAGAAGCTGCGTTAATCTCGCAACCTGCAACTGGATACGCTCGACCTTCGCCTTCTGGTCTAGACGCGGGTTCTCCTCTGCCAGGAGGTCGACAAATCCACTGATAATTGTCAGCGGGGTACGTAGCTCGTGCGATGCGACAGAGAGGAAACGCGTCTTCTCACGACTGAGCCGTTCTACCTGCGCTGCGTAGTCCTGCAATCGCTGCAGGTTATTCTTGCTCTCCGTCACGTCATGGCCGGCAATCACCCAACCGTCCGCCTGACCACGACTATCGCACCGGGGCCTGCCGTACCACTGTATGGCCCTCTCTTCACCGTTCTTGCAGCGGATCACGGTCTCTTGCCGCTGTGAGCCACGCTCATCCACTCGTATCTTCTTCTGTCTCTCCCGAATGTTCGCTCGGTTCTCGGGGTCGGGGTACAGCCACGCCCAGATCCCGTCGTTTCCCAATACCTCCTCGCGCGAATAGCCACTGATCTGCTGTGCTTCGTCGTTCCACAGGGTGATATTCCCCGCCTCATTGGCTACGTTGATCCACACACCCGCCGTTCTGATGAGCTGCTCGTTGAACTCGTGCAATCTCTCTAGCTCAGCGAACGCCTGTTTCTCCTGCGTCACGTCGCGCAAGCATCCAACCGACCCCTGAAACTCCCCGTTTTCGTCGATTACCGGGACAGCAATGATATGTGCCCAAAAAGGCGTGCCATCTTCCTTCACTAGCCGAGTGTCGTAGGAACCGCGCGCACAATTCCTGCGTGCACACTGCTCTAGAGCCATCAGGTCACGAGATTCCGGGTGCGTCCAGAGTGAATAGTCGTGTCCGAGGATTTCTTCCTCGGGACGACCGAAAAGTGCGCAGGCACTCTTGTTCAGTCGTGTCATTCGGCCTTCGGCATTCAGGACGACCACACCCTCTCCCATGGTATCGAGTATCCGCTGCAGATCATCGTTTACCGCTCGCAAGTCTCGCTCCATCCTCTTGTGAACAGAAATATCCGCCGTGTGCACGAGGACCAAATCAGGAGGGACAAACCCGGTCGTTACCCATAGTGTCCGCACCTGCCCCGTGGTGACAAGGCGATGCTCCATCTCTCCCTGAAGGGTGCGGTGCGTTCCGTAGCATTCCATCATCGCACGTAAGATCCCAGGCTGCTCGGGGTACATCTCGCTAGCCCTTCCTCCAACGAAGGAGTGGATCCTACCGTCGGTCATCTCCTCGAGGGCATCGTTGTAGTCAACAAGCTCAAAGTCGCCGTCAACGTGATGCCAAGTCATCGTCGGGAGTGGACTCCCCTTGTACTGTGCACGCCATTGTTCTCGGCCCAGGCGCAGTTCGTCTTCAATCCTTTTCCGGTCAGTGATGTCACGGCTTATCGACAGACTGGCTGATCTGCCGCGGTAGGTAATCGGTACTTCTACAACCTCTTCCCATCGTTCACTATCGTCCGAACCGACACTGGTGACTACATATCGTGCCGTGTCTCCACGGTTAAGGGCATTTTGGATCACCTCTAGACTGGGCTCGATGCGTTTAGGGGGTAAGTCTCTGAGTAGATCATGCCCGATCAGGTCTTCGCTTCTGCCTCCAACACGTTGCAGTGCTGCTTTGTTCGCCTCCGCAATGCTCCGACTGCCGTCATGATTCCACAGCGTCACATATGCGGCGTCTTCCAGCTCCTCGAACACGTGCTGGAACATGGCCTCGCTTTCCCGCCGGGCGCTTTCGGCTTGCACAAGCGCGGTAACGTCACGGTCGCCCCCGTAGTAGCCGGTGATCTCACCGTTTGAAGACATGATCGGGAATCCTGTTGTCTCCAGAATAACGGTGGTTCCGTCCTTGCGCACATTGCGGTTCCGGAAGTTGAGGAATGGACTGCCGGAGCCGATCGCATCCATAGCCAGCCTCCGCAGCCTAACCCGATCCTCTGAATGAAAGAAATCGTAGAATGGACGGCCGATTAACTCGTCTGCTGTGTAGCCAAGGATCTCTTCGACAACGTCACTGGAGAACGTGTATCTTCCCTGCGTATCGATCTGCCACACCCAGGCACCAGAGGCGGTGGCCAGATCATGAAACTGCGTGATCAGGAAGCGAGAATCTCTCTCTATCTCCTCCAGTCGCCGGCGCAGCTCGGCGTTCTCTCTCTTGAGTGCGACGTTTTCATCCGGGATCGCCATATCGCCCGCCACTTGGCTTCCCTTGCTGTGCATCTTGGCCCTCGATGGGACCGGCCTTCGTCTGGTGCTCCCGGCGCAGGAATGCTGGGACATCGAGATCCTTCCCAATTGTGATCCGCTCCCGGTGCGACGCTTTCTTCTTGCTCTCAGTATCCTCGTCGCTTGCTTCACCGAAGTCCGCGGCGATGACAGTGATCTTGATCCCGTCAGCAAACCCCTCTTGCACAACGGCGCCAAAGACAAGATCGCACTCTGTGGCCGCGGTGCGCCGGATGAGGTCCGCAGCGGCGGTCACTTCACCCAATGTCATGTCGCTGCCGCCGGTGACGTTCATGATCATCCTGCGGGCACCACGGATCGACCCACCCTCGAGAAGGGGATTCGTTGTCGCCAACTTAGCCGCAGTGATAGAACGTTGCTCACCGTTAGCCGTTCCCATCCCCATCATCGCCTCCCCCGCTCCGGAGAGGACATTGTTGATGTCAGCGAAATCCAGATTCACTAAGCCGCGCACCGTGACGAGATCTGATATCCCACGCACACCCTGATGGAGGATTCCATCCGCGATCTCAAATGCCTTGGTTACGGCCAACCCTTTGGCCGCAGTCTCTAGGAGGCGATCGTTGGAGATGATGATCAGCACATCGGCCGACTTCCGCAGTTCAGCCAGGCCGCGCTCCGCGCGCTCCGCGCGCACGCTCCCCTCAAATGTGAATGGCTTGGTGACAACACCGATGGTCAGCGCCCCGCTCTCCTTGGCAATCTCCGCGATGACCGGCGCGGCACCGGTACCCGTCCCTCCGCCGAAACCGGCGGTGATGAAGACGAGGTCCATCCCCTTAACGATGGAGCTTAACTCCCAGCGCGAGTCAAGAGCCGCCTTGCGTCCCTTATTCTCGTCCCCCCCAGCTCCTCTCCCACCGGTAACATCGGGCGCCAGTTGGAGGGTCTCATCCGTGTTGGCGATCCCCAGCACCTGCTTGTCCGTGTCCACAGCGATCAGCCTGACACCCTGCAGCTTCTCCTTCTTCATCCGGCCGACCGCGTTCACACCTCCATCGCCAATCCCTAGGACGACAATGCGTGCGTTCGTCCCCGGCTTCTGCTCATCCTGCCTCGCTTGTTCGACCAGTGGTGGCTCGCCGATCACCACCTCGCGCGGGCCGATAACGCGCCCCACGGCAGCTTCCAGCTTCGCCTGCTTGCGCAGGCAGTACTCCTTCTTGAACTCGCTGTCCACGGATATCGTCAGCCGATCGGCGGAAAGAGAAATCGCCTGCACGTCCTTAGGAAGGCATGCACGCAAGATGCGGTCCTGCAGCGTACCCAGAACCTGTCGCCATTGGTCGCGAAGGCCGTCGTTGTGTATATCGTCGCCTGAACGTTCTTTATCGGACATTCTCTCTTCTCCTGATACCATTCTCTACGGATACGCAGGAAAAGTCAATAACGTAGCCCCGCTTGCCCTACTAACGATTCATCCTACCATTGTAGCCAATGGACAAGAGTGCAGTGTGGAATGTTCTTAAGTGGGAGGGGGAGACTCGGGGACACGGAGGCGCGAAGAGTGAAAACCAATATTCCTTGGCGATCTTTGCCCTGCCTGTGCGCGGCCGCATGCACTCGGGCCTTGAGTGAGCGTAGCGAGCGGGCGAGAGGAGAAGCTTTTGTCTCACGCAAAGGCGCAAAGGCCTGTCTACTGTCGTGTTCTGGTAGACAGGCCGCAAAGGGAAGCGAAAAGAGGCGAAAGAGAAAAAGGAAAGGGTAGTTCTTGGCCCTGCCTGTGCGTATCCGCACGCAGGCAGGCCTTGAGCGAGTGACCACGAGCGGGCGAGAGAACAGTATTCTATCAGTTGCGGCCAAAACCTGGTTGCCCACTCCAAACAGCAAGGAGCCAGAGATTGAGAAGAAACGCGCCAGACGGAAACTGAAAAGGAAGAAGAAGCGTTCAGGCTGATCCTAGCGCATCAGGATCAGCCCGCAGTCTCATTGCCGCTAGTCCTCTTTCTTGGATGCGGCGACGATTTCCATTCCGTTGTAGTAGCCACAGTGCGGGCATGCACGATGCGGAAGCTTCGGCTCGTGGCAGTGAGGGCATTCCATCGAAGCAAGCACGCTTATACCATAGTGCGTCCGCCGCATACGCCCCTTTGACCGCGAAGTACGATACTTGGGGACAGCCATTGTTCCTCCTTATACTCAAAACGAATCCTGTAAAGCCTCCTGGTAGGGAGAAACGCCTTGCAGAAGTTGATTTCCAATTCGATTATCGGGTAAGAGTTTAGCCGCTCTGCTCAGGCGGCGCAAGGTCGAGGATGAACGTCACCGGACCGTCGTTTATCAGATCAACTTCCATGTGAGCGCCGAATACACCCGTCTCCACCGGCACCCCTGTTTCTCTTAGCGCACCCACAAACAGAGAAAAGAGCTTCGATGCATCCTGTGGAAGGGCGGCACGGGCAAAGCTCGGCCGGCGCCCCTTCTCCGTGCTCCCATACAACGTAAACTGAGGGACGGCGATGATCTCCCCTGCAGTGTCGCGCAGCGATCTATTCATCTTGCCGTCTTCATCCGCGAAGATCCTTAAATCAACGATCTTGTTTGCAGCACGCGCGAAGAGGTCCTCGCTGTCACCGTGTGTAAGGCCGACAAGAAGGACAATCCCATGCCCAATCGAGGCAACCGTCTCTCCGTCAACGCGAACCGCTCCTCGCCTCACACGCTGCAAGACAATCCGCACTATCAGTCTCTCCGCTCTAACTTCTCGGCAAGGTCTATCAGTTGCTCGAGGTGAGCATCGTCGAGTGTGGCCACACGCGCTAACAAGCGCAGCTCCAGGTGTTCACGGCTCATCTTCTCCTGAGCGTGATTGTGAAACGCCTGTTCGACAAGATGCGAGGCCTGCCGGTTCACATTGTGATCGACGAAGTTCACGCGCCACTGAGGGAAGTTGCCCATGACCCCACGCGTAATCTCCAGCAGGTGCTTGAGATGAGGCTCCCTGCTGGTGAATACCCCGTTCATATGATTCACCAGGTGCTGATCGTCAGAGAAGAAGATCACCGATTGCGGTGAGTAGGCGAGTGCCGCGCGCCCGGCTTCGATCATGGCGCGATAGCGCGCGATACGCGACGTAGTGCGTCCAATGAGGCGCGCGATCTCCTCAATGACGTTCCCGTCTTTGTCCGTAATCGCTATGCCGATCCCGGCTTCGCCCGGATCATTCTGCGCACGGCCATCGGTGTATACGAACAGTTTTTCCATCGTCTTGTGGGCCCACCAGGATTCGAACCTGGGACCGACCGGTTATGAGCCGGTTGCTCTGCCGCTGAGCTATGGACCCTTCCTCACAACAATCGACTATAGGCTAGGCCAGAGCGTCTGTCAAGAAGACCTGCCGATAAACCGCCACAGAAAAATGACCTGAAGGCCGACCACCACGGTGGCAACGACACTTCCCTCCGGGCCGAAGCCTCCACCGGTTAGCCACGTTTGGCCGGAGAGAGCGGAGGAGAAGACGCTTGCTCCAGCAAGGCCGAACGATTCAGGAGAGTAGCCGGAGTTTGCAAGTCCGAAGACGAATGAAAGTGAGAAATTCCAGGCAATGTGCCACCCGATTGCGTACCACAGCGACCGCAGTCGCAACATTCCTAGCGTGAGGCCGATCGAGATGAGAATGATGTTGATGATGCCAAGTGCGCTCACGTTTGGGTTTTGCAAGTGCCGAGCGGCAAAGACGAGCGCGGTAACGATCGTTGCCACTGCGCAACCCCAGCCACGGAAGACATTCTGAAATAGGTATCCGCGCGATTCGATCTCCTCTGTCAGCGGCCCAAGGAACGAAGAGGCGATCAGGAAACCCACGCCGGCAAGCGAGGCATGCCCCGAGATGGTGATGCTTCCCCACGTTAGGCGCAGGCAACCGCCCGCCATCATCCCCAGCACGACCAGGGCGATTCCGCCCGCCCCCATGAAAAGGCCAAGGAGGAGCGGGCGCCACAGGATACGAGAGTGAGGCAGAAGCATGTCGCGCAACGTTCTGTGCTCGATCAACCGCCAGGCCAGGATAAACATGGCTAAGCTACAAAGCTGCGCAATCACCATCAACCAAGCGCGCACCTCCGATGTGACTAACAGGTGCTTCCCGTCGAGCCCAAGCCCGGGCCAGCCAAACGCGTGCGAGGTGATGGCGAAGATCGTGAGTGTGGGCAGGTACGCCACCCAACCGCTCCAACTGAGCGCATGGAGGGAGAGGGCGCGCACGATCGGCCAGAGGCGTTCTGAAGCGCTCGGTCTCAACTAAGGATCACCGACCGTGCTGCTGATCGCGCTCCGGTGAGAAGAGATTCTTGAACAGGTATTGCTGCAACTCCCCAAGCTTCTCCAGCGCGGTTGCAATCCGGATTCGGTGTTGAATTGGAAAGGACTCCGGTCGCTTGTTCCTGATCTTCGACTGATCGATCATCGGCAGGGGGTCATTTCGCCTCTGCATCTCATCGATGGAGACATAGTTTAGCGCCTCGCGGGCCTTGAGGATCTCCCCGATCGCCTCCTCGGTGAGGTTCACCGCATCCGAAAGCTCCGCAAGGGTCGGAAGTCGATCAAGCTCACGTAGCAGCCGGACCTGCGTCTCCTCGATGTGTCGGTTCAGCCCCTTCATCCAATGTGGGAACTCAGCACGCTTGATCCGGCTTCGGATGTGCTGCCGGATCTCTCCCTTGATCAGGTTCATCGCGTAGTCGCAGAACTCCTTCTGATGCGAGAACTCGCTGTTGTACGTCGCGTTCAGCAGGCCAAGGTAGCCGGCACGAAAGAGCTCCTCATGCGAGAAGCCGCTGTGAGAGAACGCCTCGTCTATCGTCTCATCGATAAGGAACGTAGTACGCTGCAGGATCTTCTCGCGGATCTCTTCCTCATCATTCGGGTGCACCACCAACAGCGCGAGGAGGTCGTCGATGTCTGTCTGTTGGGGGCGCGTCTCTTCTATCATCTTGGTTAGAACGTCAGCTCGAACCCAAAGGAGACGAAGTTGATTCCACCAAAGTCGAACGCCGCGCGTGTGTACAGGCTCACTCCCGAGAAGGTGATCTCTGCCTTTATCCACTGACCAGAGAACCCACTCGCATCGAACGTCGTGAGGCTCGTCAGGCTGACCGGATCGATCTTCGCCTCGATCGCGAGGGCCTGCTCGGCGAACATGAACGTGGCGTCGAAGAGTGTTGTCGAGGTCACGGTCGCCTGATCACAAACGTTAAACGAGAGGGCGAACCCCTGTCCGGAGAACGCGATCGGCAATGTGGATGGCGGCACGGTAGCGGAAAAGCTTGTACGGCTAGTGAAGCGCACTGGATAGATCTGCAAGTCGAGGATGAAGTCGAGAACACTCACGGAGAACGAGTCATCTATCGTAAGCGCGGCGAGGAAGGCAAGGGACGGCTCCTCAAACCGATAGCCGATCTCCAAGGTTTCCTTGGCAAAGCCTGTCCAATTGAACCATGTTGTGCTGCTCGATAGGAGGCCCATGTAGTCCATCTCCAGTCGTACCAGCTCTTCCTCGAAGTAGAAGCCGGAGACCACGGTTACCTTCGTCGAAGCCGCGCTCGCAAAAAGGAATTGCGTGTGATAGAAGAGGCTGAGCAACTCATGCGAGAATGGTGCATCTATTCCACCGAGCATGTTCACTAGGTCAACGGCGCCAAAGCCGGTAAGTGTCGTTATGGAAAACCCGCAGTTGATCCCACTCGACAGTTTCAACACGGCGGCCATGCTGTACTCGGGCGTCTGCACGCTACCGATGTCGGCGAGGATGAGATCCACTCCGATCTCGATCCCAACGATCTGCGCGGCAACGGAGAGATCGTTCCAACTGAAGTATGGCGAAAACAGAATGTCATCGCCGATCTGAACCGCCCCCAAGCTCACGTCAACGGAGAAGCCCTGCGATTGAAATCCGGACAGGTCAAAGACCGTATTCGACGCGAACGTGAAGCCGGCCACGCTGAGTGACAACGATAGCACCGACTCGATGTTGTACGAAAGAGGCGGAATCGGCGTGAATGTGACCTCGAGGCCGACACTTCCTGAGAATCCCAGTCCCGATCCGGGAGGGCAACAGGGATCGTCGGCCATGGCCCCTGTTGCTATCGAGACTACCAGCAAGAGCAAGACTGCAAAGTAGATATAGATCCGCGGCATGACAACCTCCTTAAGACTTCAATTGGATGGTATGCAAAGGGGACCCCGGGCGCGGGGAAACAGGAGCGTGAAGACTCACGGCTTTGTCTGGTAGCAGCGGGACACATGTCAGGTGAGATGTTGTCAACGATGGCTCTTGACTTGAAGGCACGCATTGTGCTAGGGTAGAGAATCACTTAAGGAGGTGTCGTTTATGAAGAAACTAGTTATTGGTGTGGTCGCGTTGAGCATGGTCCTGCTTCTGGGAGCGGGATTGGCCTTCGCGAATGACGAGTACATCGTTGCGTCGGACATCCCGTGGGCCCCGTTTGAGATGGTGACCGCAGACGGTCAGTTCTTTGGTTTTGATCTTGATGTTATGCGGTGCATTGCGGTCGTAGAGGGGTTCGATGTCAACATCAAGAATATTGCGTTTGACACGATCATCGACACGGTGAAGAGCGGCAAGGCGGACATCGGAGCATCCGGATTCACGATTACCGCCGATAGAGCGCAATCAGTCGACTTCTCACAACCGTACTACCTCTCCAACCAAGCGGTTGTTATCCGCAAGGATTCAGGGTTAAACATCATTAGTGCCCTCGCCGGGCAGGGACCGACAAAGGCGATTGGTGCACAGAACGGAACAACCGGGTTCGACTGGGCGGACACGAACGGAATTGGTACTACCGTCAAGGGATACGAATACTACCCAACGGCCATCCTCGACCTGGTGAATAAACGGATCGACGCGGTCATTCAGGATGAACCGGCATCGCAGTCCTCGTTGGCCGCCTATCCGGACCTGCTGACGATAGCCGGCGTAATCAACACTAACGAGTACTTCGGCTTTCTGGTTGCCAAGGGTGACCAGAAGGGTATTCTGCCCATGATCACCGATGGCATGACGAAGCTCGGTCTTCAAGTACTTCCAACCGCTGGCGGAATGCAAACGCTGGTCGTCACCCCAGGTAGTGTTTGGGACAATCTTCTGAAGGCATACTTCGGGCCAACCAACGAGACCATCGAGGCCGCATGGCTAGTTAGCAAGGATCTTCTCCTCGTTGACAAGGACGTAGAGGCCTTTGCCGCGAAGTTCGCGGAAGAAGCGACCAAATAGAAAACGAATAGGTGACTAGCAGGGGCCTCCTCGATGCGAGGTCCCTGCTCTTTCGTAAAGGGAGGTTCTCATAGCAGGGATCACTGTTATTGTAAAGAGCATGCCGATGCTTTTGCGCGGTGTGTTGATCAACATAGAGCTCCTATTTGGTCTATTGATCCTCGGGCTCCTCGTGGGAACGCTGGTCGCTCTGCTGCAAGTGTACGGCGGACGGTTCTTTGGCACGCTTGCCTCGGGCTATGCTTGGATCTTTCGCAGCATCCCCGCGATCGTCCTTCTTTTTCTGTTCTACTTCGGACCATCGGAATTTGGAATCAACATCCCTCCATTCTTCGCGGCAACCCTCGCCCTTGGCCTCCGCTCATCGGCATATCAATCACAGATCTTCCGCGGGGCATTGCAGGCCATACCTCACGGACAGATGATGGCCGCTCGCTCCATGGGGCTCAGCCGCATGCGCGCGATCTTCCTTATCATCATCCCACAGGCGTTGCGCATCTCCATCGCCGGATGGTCCAACGAGTTTTCTTCTGTCGTCAAGGATACCACGCTCGCCTACGTTGTTGGTCTCAATGAGGTCCTGCGTCGGGTGCGGATCATCACCGATCGACACTATGACCTGGCGATGCTTGCTTACCTGACCGTCGCGCTGATCTTCCTCGTGCTCACCTATGCCGGAAACTGGGGACTAGGAAGACTGGAGAAACGCCTGCATGTTCCTGGCCTGCAAATGATGAGAGGAGGTACGCGAGAGGTATGAGCCTGCTTAAGGTCGATAATATTCACAAGGCATATAGTGGCCTAGAGGTATTAAAGGGTGTCTCGTTCTCTCTCGAGCAAGGGGAGACAAAGGTCGTGATCGGACCATCGGGAACGGGAAAGAGCACTCTGCTGCGCTGCATCAACCGGTTGAGCCCCCCTGATGAGGGGCAGGTGTGGCTGGATGGCGTCGAGGTGACCGATCCAAAGGCGAACATCAATGCGCTACGTGCCGAGATGGGATTCGTCTTCCAGAGTTTCAACCTCTTCTCCCACCTGACAGCGTTGCGGAACGTGCACATCGGCCCAATGAAAGTCAAGGGCATGAACAAGGACGCCGCGACTAAGCTGGCGATGGAAGAGCTTGAACGTGTCGGACTGACCGACAAGGCAAATGCCTATCCGGCGCAGCTCTCCGGCGGACAGCAGCAACGGGTATCAATCGCGCGCGCGCTAGCGATGTCCCCCAAACTGATCCTGTTCGATGAGCCGACATCGGCCCTCGATCCAGAGCTGATCGGGGAGGTACTCACGGTGATGATCGACCTCGCCAAGGAAGGGATGACGATGCTCGTCGTTACGCACGAGATGGGGTTTGCTCGCTCGGTGGCAGATGAGATCATCTTCATGGAGAACGGGGTGATCGTGGAGCAGGGGACTCCGAGCCAGATGTTCGCAAACCCACAACACAAACGGACCGGCGAGTTCCTACACAAGATCAATGAGCTGTACGGGGAGACTGAGTGATGGCCTTTGACTGGGCATGGGTTCCTCTCTTGGCGCACGGATTGATCCTGACCTTGGAGATTACGGTAACGTGTATTGCGTTTGGGTTTGCCCTCGGAATCATCCTGGCACTGATGAGGGTCTACGGCGGTAAATGGCTCTCCATCCCCGCAAGCATCTACATCCAGATCTTCCGGGGAACTCCCCTGTTGGTTCAGCTGCTAATGGTCTACTATGGCCTCCCCTCTTGGGGAATCAGTCTCTCGGCATTCACCAGCGGTGTTCTCGCTCTCGGGCTCAATACCGCTGCCTACCAGGCCGAGTACTTCCGAGGGGCAATCCAGGCGGTCAAGAGTGGTCAGCTCCTCGCCGCTCGTTCGATGGGGATGAGCATGGTGCAGGCAGCTCGCTACATCATCCTCCCGCAGGCGTTTCGTATTGTCATTCCCTCGTGGTCAAACGAACTGATCCTCATGCTCAAGTACTCATCGATCGTATTCTCGGTCACGCTCCTCGACCTGATGGGAGTGGGAAAGCGCATCGCATCGCATAACTTCCGCTACTTCGAGGTGTACGTCGTTGTTGCCCTGTTCTACCTGGCGCTGGTGTTTATCATCACGCAACTGCTGCGCCTGTTGGAGAAGAAGGTACACATCCCTGGACTGGGAGAACACGCAGAATAATGCAAAACAAAAGGACGCGCTCCCAATGAGGGAACGCGTCCTTATTCTTATCAGTTTCAGACCCTCTCGATCTCCAGTTTGGACAGGACAAGGCCGGTGAGGAGCTTCGGATAGAAGTCGGTCGACTTCTGCGGCATCTTTTCCCCATGGTCGGCTACGCGCCTTACCTCAGACGCGCTCGTCGGGTTCAGCAGGAAGAAGATCTGCTCTCGACCGCTATCAACGGCAGCTACTCCTTCCTCCGGTTCGTGGGCATAGGTGATGTTTCGCTGCTCTTCAAGCGCTGCAGCATCGATCCCCAATAGCCGATCGAGGATCACCGTGTGCAGAATCGATACGTCGAGGCGTTTCCAGTCGTGCGACCAATTGCCCGTGATCAGCCGGTCCATGATCCCTTCGTCGCGCAGAGTGAGGGATGCGTACACGCCGCCGCTGTAGAAGCCGAAGGTATGATGACCCCTTCCCGCGGCAACTTCACGCTGCATGTCAGAAAGTGAGGAATAGCGCCGAACGACGAAGTCCTCCGCTGCTCGCTTCAGGAACGCTTGTGGGTCGTAGTCCGACAGGGCATGCACCAAGCGATGGATAGGACGGATCGTCATCCCCGGCTCATCGATGTTAAACAGCGTCATCATCCGCGCGTCGAACGACTCGGCAGCGGCAGGACGCCAACCCTTCTGTTCGCACTCCCGCATGAAGTTGACCGCCGTCTCGTAGCGATGATGTCCATCAGCGATGTACAGGTCCTTTTCCGCTACAGCCTCGCGAACAATGGAGATCACATCCGGATCAGTGATTCGCCAGACAAGGTGATCGTTACCAAAGTCATCTTTAGCAACAATCGTGGCATGAACACCAGCGATCGCCCCGTCGAGGGCCGCATCCGCCGTACGTTGCGGGTCGGAGTAGAGCATGAAGATGTGGCCAAAGTTTCCTTCGGTAGCGCGCAGTAAGCGCAGACGATCCTCCTTCGGCCCCTTGAGTGTCTTCTCATGCGCGTGCACCTTCTCCGGTTCCAGTTTTCCTAGGGCGATGAAGCCTTTTCGTGTGAGACGCTCCCCACCAAAGCTGTACTCCTGGTGATAGACGTATAGAGACGGGGTCTCGTCGCGAACGAGAATCCCTTCGTCGAGCCACTGCCGCAGGTAGGAGGCGGCGCGGGTATAAACGTTCTCTCCGTTGTCCTCAGGCTGCGCTCTTCCCTTGATGATGCGCACGATATTGTACGGACTGCGTTCGTAGTAGTCCCTCTGCTCCGCCTCGCCGATGCGGTCGTAGGGTTGAGTGACGAGATCACTTGCATCACCGGCACGCGAAGTTGAATAGCGCACGCCGCGAAATGGGATGATATGAGCCATCTTTCCTCCTAATACGCCTTGGCCAGGAAGTCTGGGCTAGGAAGTCTGGGCTAGAAAGCCTTGGCTAGAAAGCCTTGGCAAACTCGATGACCGTTGCTGCCGCTTCCGCGCCCACGCGCGCCTGCGCCTCCACCGTCGATGCCCCAATGTGCGGCGTGAAGGACACGTTCTCCTGAGCGAACAATGGATTATCAGATGCCGGCGGCTCAACGGCAAACACGTCGAGTGCAGCGCCGCCAACCTTTCCGCGGGCGAGCGCCGCCGCGAGTGCGTCCTCATCGATGACGCCACCACGGGCACAGTTCAACAGACGCACACCGTCCTTCATCTTCTCAATCTCGGCTCTCCCGATCGCAGCGCCGACCTTGGGATCGAATGGGATGTGCAGCGATATGAAGTCGCTCGTCGCTAGGAGCTCGTCGAACGGGACCATCGTCACGATCTCTGGGAGCGGACTC
>CAZRQM010000003.1:21700-23257 GCA_964602385.1 uncultured Thermotogae bacterium
GGCGTGTTGCGCACGCTGATTCCCTTTCCCTTGGCGTAATCAACGTCAACGTTGTCCAGGCCGACTCCTGCGCGCACGATCAGCTTCAGATTGGTTGCCGCATCGATGACCTCCGCACGAAGCTTGGTCGCGCTGCGGATGACGATCGCATCGTAGTTTGCAATCTCAAGCTTTAATTGCTCAACAGTGAGGTCAATCTTCTCATCGACCACCAATCCCGCGTCGCGCATCGCCGCCACGGCGCTCTTCGCCAGCGGATCTGATACAAGAACCTTTAATGTCATCTTCCCTCCCTAGAGGTCAAGGATGGTATCGATCGCCCGCAGCAGGCCTTCGATCTCGTCTGGCTGTGTATCCCCCATGTGGGCGATGCGGAACGTCTCGTTCTTCAACGCGCCGTAACCGTTGGAGATACGCACGTTGTACTCTTCGGCCAATCTGTCGATAAGGTTCGGCACATCGACCCCACGGGTGTTCTTGACGCAGGTGAGAGTCTTCGACCAGTACCCCTGTTCGGGGTAGATATCGAAGTTCTTCTTCGCCCACGCCTGCACAATCCCGGCGAGCTTTTCGTGCCTCAAGAAACGGTTCTCGATCCCCTCTGAAAGCATCTCAGAGAGCTGGGCATTCAAGGCGAACATGTGCGGGATCGCCGGAGTTGACGGGGTCTGGTTCTTCTTGTGGTACTTGTAGATCTCGTTCAGATTGAAGTAGTAGCTGCGGGGTGGGACGTCCACGGCGCGGGTCAGTGCCCGCTTGCTCACTGCGGCGACGGCAAGGCCAGCGGGGAGGGCGAATGCCTTCTGCACGCCTGCAAGGACAAAATCGAGCTTCCACGCGTCGGTGTCGATCCTCACTCCCGCCATTCCACTCACCGCATCAACAAGGAGGAAGACGTCGGGATAGGAGTTCACTACCTCGGCGATCTGGGCGACCGGGTTCATCATCCCAGTGGAGGTCTCATTCAGTACGAGAGTGACCGCATCGTACTTCCCTGATCCAAGATGTTCATCGACCATCTCCGGCTTTATCGCTGTATCCCAGTCGATCGAAAAAGCATCACATGGGACGCCATTCCCGGTCGTAATCTCGTGCCAGCGCTTCGAGAACGCCCCGTTCACCAGGTTGAGACACCGTTTGGCTACGAGGTTTGTCACCGCGGACTCCATCGCCCCCGTGGAAGAAGAAGTGTACAGGAATACTGGGTTCTGCGTGTACAAGAGCTTCTGCAACTTGGGCTGAATCTGCGCATAGAGGTCGGCGAACTCGGGAGACCGGTGGTGAATCTGCGGCGTGGCGAGTTCCTTTAAGATGTCGGCGCGGACTTCCGTCGGCCCCGGCGTGAACAATCGTTTATGCATGTCTACCTCCAGGTATCGGTAAGGCTGTCAGACTGACTTTACTACCACTATTCCCCGTTTTCAATGGCGAGGGCTGCCAGAGTACAATTTGGTCTGTTGGCGCCCGCTCGCTACAATGTAGCGACACGTATCTAAGGAGGGAAAATGAGCGCAGGTTTGATTGTCATTCTGGTCGTGGTGTCTGTCCTCGGTTGGG
>CAZRQM010000004.1:0-14636 GCA_964602385.1 uncultured Thermotogae bacterium
CCCACACGACGAACGAGTGATTGAAGACGCGTTCCCCCTCAGACGAGAAGGCGATTTACTCCTCATTGTTTCCGCTCCGGAGCGCGAGAGCGCTGGGCTTGGTCTATGGCGAGTTATCACTGAAGTACTCTCCGAAACGCCATAACCATCCCTTTGGTTGCCTTCTGTAAACAATCGTGCTACACTACGCGCCAATCTATGCGGGATGTTATATCCCATAAGTAAACGAGGGGTACACTGATGACAAAGAGAGCATGGAAAGGAGTATGGGCTCTGCTAGTGGTACTAGTACTGCTCGGGCTGGTAGCCGCTGCGCAGCAGTATCCGGTTACAGTGGTTGACGACAGGGGGCTTGAGATCACGCTCGAACAGCAACCAAATCGGATCGTTGTGGCCGGGATCCCTCTGTACACGGAGATTGTGATCGATCTCGAAGCTCTCGACCGACTGATCGCGGTGGCGGGATCACCGGATAACCCACCGGAGGTGGCTAACCTCCCGACGGTCGGCCCAAGTTTCTCGCCGAATGTGGAGGTCATCCTCTCTATGGAGCCAGATCTTGTGCTCGGCCCCGGGGACTGGGGGGGAGAGAGGAGCAAACTTGAGTTAGCAGGGATCACCGTCCTCACCACCCCGCTTATCAGTGGTATCCCCGATATCTTCTCCACAATCCGAACGGTGGGGATGGCACTGGGACTGAAGGAGCAAGCAGAAATGCTGATCGGTCAGATCGCAGAGGAGATCATCACAATCGAGGCCTCAACCCTTGCCGAAGAACCGGTAAGAGCGGCCTTCCTCTATGCTTCGGTACCGGACACGCCCCCCTATGCTGCTGGCAGCGGCGCGATCGAGAACGAACTGATCCTCCGCGCCGGCGGCGAGAACATATTCTTCGATGTCCAAGGGTTCCCTCAGGTGAGCCTCGAGGAGATCGTCTCTCGCGATCCCGAGGTGATCTTCACCGCTCCCTCCCAGATCAAGAACATCACGTCTAACACGCTGCTTAAGACCGTGTCAGCGGTAAAGAATGGCCGGGTTTACGGGATCAACGCTGCGTGGATCACCTCCACCAAGGTTGCAGAGGCTCTCAAGCAGATGGGCGAATTCCTTCATCCGGGAGAATAGCGATCGGTAACGAGAAAAGGGATACTTGAACCGGAATAGAACTTATTCCAGAAAGTTGGTTTTCGTGGTACTGTTCGGCTTGACAGTGCCCACCCTCCTTGCTGGGGTAGCCGTTGGCCCGGTTCACATCCCCATTTCAGATACACTTTCTTGCCTGGTAGGACGGGGAGTTTCCGTTGATGGTTCTCCGTCCGTCTCTTGCCTGATCATCTCCCAGATCAGGCTCCCCCGGGTACTATTGGGCCTGCTGGTCGGGTGTGCTCTCGCCATCTCCGGAGGGACTATGCAAGGACTGTTTCGCAACCCGCTGGCGAGTCCCTACGTCCTCGGTATTGCCAGTGGTGCGTCTACTGGTGCTTCTCTAGTGATCCTATTGAACCTACGTGGGGCTCTCTTTCTCCCGTTGGGAGCTCTCATTGGAGGTCTTCTGGCAGCAGGGATCGTTTACCGTCTGGCACAGGAACGGAGCAAGAAGACCTCGGTCTACACGCTAATCCTCGCCGGGGTTGCCGTGGGTGCGCTCTTCTCGGCCGTGACGAGCTTTACCATCTTCCTATGCTCAGGGAGCGAAAAGATCACCGATGTCATCTTCTGGACCATGGGAGGGTTGGGACGAGCTAATTGGGCTTACGTGTACGTACTAGCGCCGATCGTCGCGCTCGGAAGTGTAATATTGATCGCCTTCTCGCGCGACCTAAACGCGCTCTCCCTGGGGGAGGCGGCGGCGTTCCACCTGGGAATCAACCCGGAGACGAGCAAGCGTATCATGTTGGGAGTCGCCACTCTCCTTACCTCATCAGCGGTGGCCTTCGCTGGTACGATCGGATTCGTCGGGCTGATTATCCCGCATATCATGCGGTTGATCATCGGGCCGGATCACCGGTTCCTCCTGCCAACAACGGCGATCGCCGGGGCTATCTTCCTCGTCTGGGCCGACATGGCAGCGCGCACAGTCGCCAGCCCCGCTGAGATACCGGTGGGGATCATCACCGCATTCCTTGGGGCTCCTTTCTTCCTGTATCTCTTGAAAAAGAAGGGGGCGCGTATGTGATGGAGATCACAATTGATGGCCTGAAATTCTCCTACAATGGTTCCCCTCTTCTCGATGGGATCGATCTGACTGTCCCTAAAAGGGAGGTCCTCGCTGTTGTAGGCCCGAATGGGTCGGGAAAGACAACGCTCCTTAAGAACGTCTCTGGCATCCTCGCCCCACAGGCAGGCACGATCTACCTCGATATGACGCGGCTGCCTGAGCTCTCGATCACAGAGCTTGCCCGCCACCTGGCGGTGGTGGAGCAGGAGCGGGAGATCGGTTTCGATTTCACCGTACGCGAGGTCGTCGCACTGGGACGAATCCCTCACCGGGGCCGATTCGCAAGGGAGACCAGGACCGACAAGGACTCGATCGGGAGAGCGATGGAGCTTGCCAACGTGGCTCCCTTCGCTGAACGCTCCATCCGTGAGCTGTCAGGAGGGGAGAAGCAGCGCGTATTCCTGGCGATGGCCCTGGCCCAGAACCCACGTGTACTCCTGTTAGACGAGCCGACAACCTACCTCGATATCAACCATCAGCTCCAGATTATGGAGATCGTCCGTCAACAGGCCGCCGCCGGTCTAACCGTGCTGATGGCCATTCACGACCTCAATCTGGCTGCCCAGTACGCAGATCGGGTGGCTATACTGCACCGAGGGCGGTTGTTGGCCGTCGGCAGACCGGCGGATGTTTTGACAGAGACCAATATCAAGAAGGCGTTTGAGACTGACGTGGTCGTAGGGGAAAACCCCGTAACGAATTCCATCTACATCAACACAATCCCGCGAAGGACGAAAAGACCGGCAGCGTTGGGCAAACTGCATATCATCTGCGGGGGAGGAAGTGGCGTAACCGTACTTCACGCACTTGCCGATCGCTTTTCCTTAAGCGTGGGGGTTGTCTCTCCATTGGACTCCGACTTCCAAATAGCGCAACACCTAGGCGCCAAGCTCGTGATGGAGACTCCATTTGCGCCCATCTCCACAAGAGCGTACGAGGAGAACCTCGCCGCGATGCGATCCAGTGATGGTGTTGTCATCTGTGAGACACCGTTTGGCCCGGGGAATCTACTGAACTTGAGTGCCGCCTTAGAACTAGAGAGCAAGACCAGTATCTACGTTCTTAACCCAGAAGGGATCGAAGAGAGGGATTATACAGGGGGACAAGCGACGAAACTGATCCGTCGGATTGTGGGATCCGGCGCCGTTCCGGTAAACGGTGTGAGGGAACTTGAAGAGCGTCTCGTTTCAAGGTATCAAGACACCAATTGCAGGGTGAACCGACGATCACAGTCCTAAGAAGAGCGAGCCCTCAAGGTCACCAGGACAATACGGAGACCCAAATATGGAGCTGCATAAACGACTGAGGACTAGCGTGCTGACAAGGCAAGAGTCTTGACGACGACACCACCACACCACTTACCATTAAGGAGGGTCAAGCCCTTGGCAAGTCGTCTACCTACGGTGTAGAATAGCATTATGGCAAAGAGACAGAAGGACATTTTGGCATTGATCAAGTCAACGCCTCTTTCGGATAAGAAGAAGCAAGTTGCGAAGTATATCGTGGATAACCATATTGAAACGGCTTTTCTTACAGCCGCAGAACTTGCCCATCGTTCTTCTGTCAGCGAACCGACGGTGATCCGGCTCGCCACTGATCTTGGCTACTCAGGATTCCCCGAGATGAGAGCCGCCTTGCAGGACAAGGTACAGAGCAAGCTGACCACCCTCAGCCGCCTCAAAGAGAGTCACCGTTTCAAAGCAAGCACGAATCCTGCCGTTCAATCCCTGGTTACCGATATGAAGAACTTGCAGAACACGCTGCACAATCTCAATGTCCGAACACTGAACCGCGTGGTCAACCGGATTGTGCAGGCGGACAAGGTGATCATTCTCGGGTATAAGATGTCAAGTTGCCTGGCGCAATTCTTCCAGATGGCCCTCAAGAAGTCAATCGACAACACCGTCGCCGTTACGATAAGCCCAGGACAGTTTCAGGAGGAGTTGGTCTTTACGACACAAGAATCGGCAGTTATAGCGATTTCCTTCCCCCGCTACACCACCGCGGTTGTCCGGGACTTCCGTATGGCGAAACAGAAAGGCCTTACAACCATTGCCATCACCGACTCAGAGCTCTCTCCACTGGTGGAGCACGCCACCGACTACCTATTAGCTAGGTGTGATTTCGTATCGTATATTGATTCGTTCGCTGCGGTGATGTCCTTATTATGTGCGGTTGCGACAGCGGTCAGCATCAAGTCAGAGGACGAGACGCTCCCCCGCCTGGAAGAACTGGAAAAGCTGTGGGAAGAGAATGAGGTCTTCTTCTAGCGTTGCTTCCTCTTGACTGATCCCTCTCCATAAGGTAGGATCCCCTTCATAATGAGAAGATTTGCATCAATTGTTTCTCCGATGGAAATCCTCTCAGAAGGGGATGACTATGACAACAGGTGAACCAGACTACAGGGACGTATTCTCGCAGCTCGAAGAGAACGATGTCCTATTCATCAACATCCTGTTTACCGATACATTAGGTGAGCTAAAGAGCGTTGAGATTCCCGTTATGCAATTCAAAGGCGCGCTAGGCACCGGCATCAGCTTCGATGGCTCCTCAATACGAGGCTATGCCGATATCGCTAATGCGGACATGTGCTTAAAGCCGGATCTTGCTACCCTTAAGATCTATCCATGGCCAACACTGCTGGAGTCTCAAGAGGGGAAATACAGCACCGCTGGCGTTATCGCTGATCCCTACACCACCGAGGGGACTCCCTCTATCCACAGTCCTCGCTGCATCTTGAAACGCTTCTTACAGGGGACTGCCAAGCGAGGGATCACGTTCTTTGTGGGCGTTGAGCCGGAGTTCTTCCTGTTCCCGCAAGGGAAGATACCGACAAACCGCAGTGAGGTTACCAGTAAATCGGGCTACTTTGCCCTCGTCCCTGGTGATACGGAAGAGGCCGTACGCAAGGAGATAGTTGCCAGTCTCCTCAAAATGGGGATCCCAATCGAGAAGTCTCACCACGAGATCGAACCGTACATTAACGAGCTGTCGTTTGAGTATGCCGACCCAGTGACGACTGCCGATCGTCTCATGATCATCAAGTTCGTCGCCAAGAGCGTCGCCGCTCAACACGGATTTAAGGCTGTGTTTATGCCAAAGCCTATCGCTCGGTTTGCTGCCTGCGGGATGCATGCTCACATCTCGCTCTTTGCCAATGGGGAGAACGCGTTTTACGATCCCAAAGACACGCTGGGGCTCTCACAGTACGTTCGCTTCTTTATCGGTGGATTGATTGAGCACATAAGTGCTGTGACAGCGTTGACCAATCCCACGATCAACTCCTACAAGCGGCTCGTCCCCGGATTTGAGGCACCTGTAAATATCGCCTGGGGCCGCAAGAACCGCTCAACGCTCATCCGCATCCCCGCAACTCCTAATCCAAAAGAAGCAACACGGCTGGAATTGCGCTCTCCTGATCCTTCTGCCAATCCCTACCTCGCGTTTACTGCGATCCTCGCGGCGGGGATGGATGGAGTTGAGCACTCCATCGAGCCTCCGGTGGCCATAGAGGAGAACATCTATCTGATGAGTGAGGAGGAGAAAGCGCAGCAAGGGATAAAGCCGTTGCCTAGTTCCCTTGAACAAACTATTAACGCATTGGAATCAGACCAAGTGATCAGTAGAGCCCTTGGCACCGAGACAAGCGAATACCTGATTCAAGCAAAACGGGAAGAGATCGCCGCGTTTAACCAGTCGGTCACAGACTGGGAAAGGCAACAGTATCTAGACGTTTAAACAGCAGGTCCCACTGCTGCCTTCTGTTTGGCGGTCGTTGTGCTCCTGTACGGCAAAGGAAGGCGAATATCGAACCGGCGGCGAATCTTCCTATCGATGTTCTCAGGGATGAGTGCAGTGCGCTCCTTACCCAGAATCTCACGCGCAATTTGTCGGGCTCCTTCTCGAATGTCGTCTGTTTCGCCATTTCGGGCCTGGAAATGTTTTCGAGTGAGACGTGTCGGTACATAGAATTCATCACTACGAGCGTACTTTATTGTGTGTTTCTGCGTAAGGAAACGCCCGCCTGGTCCAACTTCCTTGATAACATCAAAGGCCAGGGTATCATCATTCACCTTAATCCCCTGAAGCACGCGCATAGCCATGCCGTTAATATCATTGTCGATGATAAACTGCTCATAGGCAACCGTCATCAACGAGTCAAGAACGCCGGCAGAATGATGAACGTAGTCGCCGCCCGATAACGAAACCTGGAGAATACTCAGTGCCTTCTCATAGCCGGCCTGAATATCCGGGAGTGTTGCATCTGCTGCCCCAGCGTCCGCGTAGATGGGAACCTCAATATACTTGGCAAGCAACACCGCCGCTGCGTTCAACATCCCTGCCTCGACCGCTCCCCCAAGGAAACCCATGTTCCACATGTCGGCAATACCAGGAACGATCCCGTACAGAACCCGGGCGCCAGGAGCGATAATCTGGGAGAGGGCGATTGCGAACAGCTGCTCAGCGTGAGCAAGGCTCAATAGTCCAGCCAGGGTAGCTGGAGCCGATAATCCGGTTACGGGGGCGCAGGATAAGGCGACGGGAATACCATTCCTTAAAGCCACCTCCGCAATCCCGGCTACTCGTGCATCAAGCTGAAGCGGGCTGATCATACAAGAGGCAACAAATGAGATGAACGGCCGCATGCGTAGCGTTTCCCGGCTGCCAGCAATCATGGCGGCCATGGCAATAACGTCCTTCACCGCCTGTGTATCAGTTGCGGATTCCTGAACGTTCTTGGTCGTCCCAGCCAATGCAGAGTAAAAGCTATTAATCGTGCTAATTTCTTTAGGAATGTCATTACAGACAACTGGGCACTGATAGAAATGAACGTTATCTAAGTGTTCGACCAACCAAGCAAGATCATATTGGTCCTGCAAAGTAGAAGGACGCAGATTCTCCGATTCCAAATCTAGAACACGTACTGCAGCCCCTCCGCTTCCCAGGTGAACGTGGCGATCGCCAACCCACATATCGTTTTCTCGCGTGCGCCCAGCCATCAAGAACTGTGTGGGAGCAAGCGAGACAAGGTCGTTCACGAGGACGGCCGGAAGACGAACCACTTGCTTGCTTCGGTCGACTGAGGCACCAACACGACTAAAGAGATTCAAATAATGCTCATCTTTGACCGATATCCCGACTTCCTCAAGGATACGCAGGGATGTCTTGTGAATCTCCTCAACCTTTTTCGTGCTGAGAAGGCGCAGTTTCCGTCCCTGCAAACCTTTTTCTGGCATCCCCTCTCCCTGTCTAGTGTAGAATTCCTTGCTGCTGTGCTGCACTACACGCTTCTCATCAACGAACGAGCGAACAGCATTATAGAGCCGGTCTCTCGCTCTAACAAGACCTATTTAAAAAACCGGCAAGACATCTGTCGCCCAATTCAGACAGCCCTCTGTCCCAAGCGTTGGAGAAGGCCAGGGGCTGATTTCTCACATTCTGCGCGTTATACCACCGTAAATGTCGAACGGTAAAGACTTTCAATCTCGCTCGGCTCGGGATGGCGCGGGTTAGTCTTAACGTTAACGTTCTCTCGCGCCCGCTTTGACATGACCTCAAGGTCGCACTCGCGAATGGTGATCACTTCATCAGTAAGGCCATGCCTCTGATCGATTTCCGTAAGGACCTCTTGGAAAGACATTTCGCTCAAGGAATCGAGGCTTGCGCGCTTGTCTTCCGGCATGTCAGGAAGGTTGAACGCAAAGACAGGTGCTAGTAGTTTCGCGTTGGTGAGCCCGTGCGGTGTGTCGTAGAACCCGCTTACCTGGTGCGACATGGCGTGAACCAGTCCTAGACCCACCTGCTGAATCGCTGCCCCGGCTAGCAGACTGGCCATGGCCATGTCTTCGCGCGCGCCGATGTTCTCGCCATGGTTAACTGCACGGCCCAAGCTTTCAAGTACGAGCTTAATGGCCTCCAACGCCAACAGATCTGACAGGAGATTGGACAGCGTTGATGCGTAGGCCTCAAGCGCATGTGTTAAGGCATCGAGCCCGGTCCACAGAGTCGTCTTCCGCGGTAGAGTGAGGGTCAGCTCTGGATCTACGATCGCCATATGTGGGGCCATCCTCGGATCTCCGATGGAGAGTCTCTCTTTGGTTCGTGGATCTGAGACTACCGCCCAGTAGTTGACTTCGCTTCCAGTACCGGATGTGGTGGGGATACAGATGACTGGGACTAAACGTCTTTCTATGTTAGGCTTGTATTGAAATACTCTAATATCACGCGTGTGGTGACCGAGGCATATTCCAATCCCTTTCGCCAGATCGATAGCACTCCCCCCACCGAAGCCAACAAGACAGTCCGGAACGAACGGTTCGAGCGCTTCAACCCCCTTTGCTACCAACTGCGTGGTAGGATTGCTCTCAACCCCACTGTACACAAGGGTCCTTGCTCCGCCTTGTTCTGCCATCTTGATTGCCTTCTCGGCCAAGTTGAGTTGAATAAGATCATTGGCCGTGATCAAGGCAACTCGTTTGAAACCAGAACGTGCGACCTCTTCCGCCAAGGTGATAAGACTCCCGGAACCGAACGTCACCTTGGTAGGTAGGGTGAATTCAAGGCCTCGCTCTCTCGTCACCTTCTCCTTTCAGCAGGGTAGAAAAAGGGCCGACAATGCTGTCGGCCCTTCTTGTGCGCGTCTGTTATCGACTAGTCAATCAACCCCTTATCACGAAGCCACTCTTCTGCAGCATCCTCCGGCTCCATCAGATCGATATCTACCTTGGCATTCAGTGCAGTCATCTCAGCCCGCGCCTCGGTTGGATCCTCCGAGAAAGCAGCGATGAGCTCATTTAGCACATCCTCAAGGCCTGAATTAGCATCGAGCGTCTTTGCTCGGACGATGGGAGCAAGGTCATAGGGAGGCCAGAAGTTCTTGTCGTCCTGTAACACGACCCAGCCGTACTTGACAACAGCGGAATCGGTTCCAAAGACCATGCAAGCAACGCTCTTACCCGTATTGAGGTACTCAAAGGTCAACCCCGGTAGAACGGTGGTGATTTGATTTGGCTGGAAGACAAAGCCATAATGGAGTTGCAGCCCTAGAATTCCATCTGGGCGGGAATAAAACTCAAAGTCGCTGGCGAATGGAACCTTCCCTTCCTTTTCGTTTACATAGGCTGCAAAGTCAGAGAGGGTATAGACGTTGTTCTCCTCAGCGAATCCCTTCTTGATCGCGATTGCGTAGGTATTGTTGCACCAAATCGGGTTGAGCCAAACAAGCCCGCGCACCTCATCGGAAGCGCTGGCTTTTGCATACATCACCTGAGGTGATTCGCCCTTGAATGCATGGCCGGTGTAGGTCAACCATTGGGTCCCAGTATAGTCCATGCACAGGTCAAGAGCACCTGTTTCCAGAGCCTCTCGCATGACCGTACTCGACATTCCGGTCTGCAACTGAACATCATACCCGCGATTCTCAAGCAGGATTGCCATCAGGTTACCTACAACAAACTGCTCGGTGAAGTTCTTCGTTCCAATCTTAATAGGTGCAGCAAAAACAACCCCTGTAACCGCGATTACCAGTAACAGCGCTACTCCAATCTTTAAACTTTTCATGCCTTTCCTCCTTTTAAATTTATACCTCTTTCTTACCCTCCAACCTGGCGAATTAATCACCCCCTATATTTTAATTTCAATGGTCAGACAACTCTTCAACACTCGCCTCTGTTAGCTGAACCTACTGCTGCTGCCACTGAGCTTGCTTCATCACCTTAAGCCCACGTGGAGTCATCCAGTCTTCCACGCCCCCAAGGAGTGCATCAAGTACAATTGCCAGAGCTGCTGTTGGTGCTGCTCCTTGAATTACAATTGGCATCACTCGCACAGCAAGCCCAGACATGATTATCGCCCCCAGTCCACCTGCACCGATCATCCCGGCGACCGCTGCCGTTCCTACGTTGACAACAGTAGAAGTTCGAATCCCAGCCATGATTATAGGCCGCGCCAACGGGAGTTCTATCCTACTGGTTACTTCCCACTTTGACATTCCCATCCCTTGAGCCGCTTCCTTAACAGCCGGATCGACGGAGCGGATTCCGGCATAGGTATTACGGATGATAGGTAGCGTAGCGTAGACGAATAGCGCAATTACGGCAGCGTTATACCCCATGCCGAGGAAGGCCGCGGCAATACCGATGAAGGCCAGTGTCGGTACTGTCTGCCCTACGTTGGCGATACCGATAAGAATTGGAGAGATAAAACGGAAGGCCCTGCGAGTAGACAGGAAACCAATAGGGATCCCAACAATAATGGCCAACAGTTCTGCTACCGCAACGATCTGTAGGTGCCTGATGGTGGCGGTCACAATCTTCATTGCCGGAGTCACCTTGAAGATTCCCACCGATCCTAGGCTTGTCATCCAGATTGTCACCCCAAGAAAAGCTACCAATAAAATCGCAAGCATCAGGTACTGTTTCACTCGTCTTCCTTACAGGATTCTGCTTGATCATTGGTCGCCTGCTCTCCCAGTACATCACGGATAATCTGGAATGACAGTACGCCAATTAACCTCTCGTACTCATCCAAGATGGCCAAGGTCCCTATAGCGCTGTTTAACATCATTGACAGCGCTTCGTTCAATGGCGTATCAGGTGCGGCAGTGATCGTCGGAGGAATGACAACTTCCCGAATCGGTTTCGCTGCTTCAAGATCATCACAGGTGATCCAACCGAGAAAGTGTTCACCATCTTCGGTCAACATCGACCACCGCAAATTCTCGCTCTCCATGCGCGCCTTTACCTGCATCGGGTCTTCGCCCACCTTGACCGTCAGTGGCGGCTCTTGCATCACGTCCTTTGCTTTAAGAAGGCGCAACCTTTTCAGTACTCGATCGGCCCCGATGAAGTTCCTCACAAATTCATTCTTGGGAGCGCTGAGCAACGTAGCTGGGTCAGCGTATTGCACCAATTCTCCTTGACGCATTAGAGCAATCGTGTCTCCCATCTTTATCGCCTCGTTGATATCGTGCGTAACAAAGGCGATCGTCTTCTTGATCTTGGACTGGATCTTCAGAAACTCGTCCTGCAGTTTGCTCCGCGTAATCGGATCGATCGCCCCAAACGGCTCATCCATCAGCAGGATAGGAGGATCTGCTCCCAGACAGCGTGCCACCCCAATCCGCTGCTGTTGCCCACCGGAGAGCTCGCTCGGATACCGGTCAATGAACGTTTTTGGATCCATCCCTACCAAGTCTAGTAGCTCCTCGGCCCGCTTGCGCTTCTTTTGCTTTGGCCACTTCAATAGAGTGGGAACGGTTGCAATGTTCTCTGCAACAGTACGATGCGGAAAGAGCCCAATGTTCTGAATGGCATATCCGATACCCCTCCGAAGCTCGTTTTGGTCTAACTTCACTGCATCAACACCATCGACGTAGATCTTTCCCGTTGTTAGAGGAATCAGGCAATTGATCATCTTCATGCTGGTTGTTTTACCACAGCCAGAAGGACCTAGAAATACGCAGAACTCACCTTGCTTGATCTCCATCGTCAGATCCTTGACAGCTTCAGTACCGTCTGTGTAAGTCTTTCCTACATGCTCTAGCTTGATCAACGCTTCCTCCTAATCCGTACACCCTTTGGTGTTGTTAGCCATTCCAGCCCCCCCATCAGGAAATCGATAACAATAGCAAGGAACGAGACGAATGCCGCTCCGACGATAACAAGATCCGTTCGGTAGTTAGCGATCCCGCGGAAGATCGGCTGTCCTAATCCACCCGCCCCAATGTAGGCCCCGATCGCCGCAATCCCAATATTCATCACGATCGCTTGTCGCAACCCAGCCATTATTACGGGAACGGCCAAAGGCAACTTAACTGTGCTAAGAATCTGTAACTCGCTCATTCCCATTCCTCGCCCCGCCTCAATCATCGCGGGGTCTACCTCACGGATTGCGGTATAGGTATTACGGATGATTGGGAGGAGGCCGTACAACGTAAGTGCGATCACCACCGGGAGGAATCCGATTGACGGAAGCGTTAATGCGGACAGGATTCCCATGAGGATGCCGTACAGCGCCAGGGAAGGAACGGTCATCATGATACTGGCAAAGTAGATTACGGCGTTGGCAGTGCGCTCGCGTCCTTTTCCGGAGATGTATATCCCGATCAAGACTCCAATAACAGCTGCTGAAGCGTTAGCAACAAGGACAATGTAAAGATGCTGCAACGTCCATTCCAGGATCTTATCTGGGTGATTCAGTACGTAATTCCAAGCTTGATTCCACATGCCACCACCAGCACCACTTTAGCATAAAACTTTGTTTCTGTCAAGCAAGATAGAGTTGTAGTTTTTCATTCAACGCTGGCCTCCTCATCCTTGCTATTAGGGTGTTCCCCACGCATCAGCGCGTAAGCCTAGATTTTCACACGCGCCTTGCACGAAAGAAATCTTTCAAATAGAATGAGCATTACATCTTCTTAGAAAACGAAAGGGGGAGCATGGCAGCGAAGATCCTATCGGGAAGGGAAATCTCGGCCAAGGTAAGGCAAGAGCTAAAACAGCAGGTGTCAAAGCTCAAGGCAAAGGGACTCACCCCGGGGCTGGTAATGGTGCGAGTTGGAGAAGATGCCGCTTCGGTGTCTTACATGAGGCAAAAGGGAAAG
Organism: uncultured Thermotogae bacterium; assembly: GCA_964602385.1. Taxonomy (GTDB): domain Bacteria; phylum Bipolaricaulota; class Bipolaricaulia; order UBA7950; family UBA9294; genus M55B144. Next base: position 12,822 of record CAZRQM010000004.1, read on the forward strand.
ACCAGCGAAGAGGTGGGTATTTACTCCGAGACCATTGTGTTCCCTAAAAAAACCCCAGAGGAAGCACTTCTTAAAAAGATAGCTGAGCTTAACAACGACCCCCGGTTCCATGGGATACTGGTTCAGCTTCCCCTGCCTCGGCATATCAGCCAGGATCGGGTGATAAATGCCATCGATCCAATGAAGGACGCTGACTGTTTCCATCCGAGGAACGTAGGGAGTCTCCTCATTGGAGACCCTTACCTTTTGCCCTGCACTCCCCACGGAGTGCAGCAAATCCTCATCCGCAGTGGTTATAGTCCGGAGGGAAAACACGTTGTTATCTGCGGAAGGAGCAACCTCAACGGTAAGCCCCTCTTTGCTATCCTGATTCAGAAGAAAGCTGGGGCTAATGCCACCGTCACCGTCTGCCACACGGGGACGAAGAATCTGCCCGAGATAACTCGGAGCGCTGATATCTTGGTAGCTGCCATGGGGTCTCCTAAGTTCATCAAGGCGAACATGGTGAAAGAAGGAGCAGTGGTGATAGACGTAGGGGTAAATCGGATCGAGGATCCGAGTAAGAAGTCCGGATTTGGGCTCGTCGGGGACACCGATTTCGAGGCCCTAAAAGAGAAGGTCGAGGCCATCACACCAGTCCCCGGTGGGGTTGGCCCGATGACGGTTACCATGCTCATGTGGAACACAATAATGGCCGCCGAGACCCAAACTGGGATAACAGTGGGGTGAAGGAAGGTGCGTGAGGCGGCGTCGGACGGGTTGGACAGTGCTGTTCCAAAGGGTTAGTATGATCATGGCCAACACGGTAAAAGCCGCTAGCAACCTCACAAGAAAAACATGGCTGAAAGGATATCCATTGGGGTAGAAGGAACCGTTGAGCTATCCCCAGAGCGCATCTTCCGTTACCTGGAGTACGGTGGTTCTTCTCCATCTAAACCTATCCTAGAGAAGCTTAAAGTACTGATCCCTACGGCACGCAAGCTGGCACAACCACAGACTCTTACTTGGATCTGCGGGGTGGGAGAAGCGGAAAATCTCCACAAGGATGACCTCCCCTCACCAATTCAAGATGCCTCCTTCTTTGCCTTTGGCCTTGTCACCGTGGGTAATGCCATCGAACAAGAAGCGGAGAGGCTGCGTGAAGCAGGAACGCTGCTCGACTCGATGATCCTCGACGCGCTCGGCTCGGCCACTGTGTCCGAACTCTGTGAGCGGGTGGCATATCGAGTATTCGATTGGGCAGAAAAGCGTGGCTTGAATGCGAGTCGCGCGTTTGAGCCTGGGTCTGGAGCCAGTTGCTGGCCACTTGAGAATCAGCGTCTGATATTCGCTAACTTGCGGGCCGAGCAGATCGGTGTTGAGCTTACTTCACACCTGTTGATGCGTCCCCGCAAGACGTTATCGTTCGTAATGGGAATCGGCACAGAGATAGAACAGGCATCCACTCCCTTCTCATGTCAGGGATGCCGGCGCATAGATTGCCCCTATCGCTACGAACCGGACAGAAGCTCCCCGCGGAGACGCTGAGAGGGCAGGGGAGATGGGGGGACAAGGAGACAGGGACGTGGGAGACACGCAGGCGCGGGGACATGGACACGTGGAGGTTCACGGTCTCCCTGCGTTTGCCCTCTCCGCGTCTCGGCGGTGAGATAATTGAGACCCAAGTTGGACCTGAAGACCGTAATCTGAGATGCAAAGCAGCGTCTGACTAAGCAGGCTCTCAAAGGAGGAAGTAGTGCAAAACACTTATGAGAACGCACCCATCAGTGCTTTCTTGAAAGAACTCTCCTCAGCGACCCCCGCACCAGGGGGGGG
>CAZRQM010000004.1:14736-22262 GCA_964602385.1 uncultured Thermotogae bacterium
CCATCAGTGCTTTCTTGAAAGAACTCTCCTCAGCGACCCCCGCACCAGGGGGGGGTGTCACTGCCCTCTCCGGGGCGATGGCTGCATCGCTGGTGATGATGGTCTGCAACCTGACCATCAGCAAGGAGAAGTTCGCTGAGGGTGAGCAGGAAATAGAGGCCATTCTGGAGGAGGCGCTCAAACTGCGAGGAAAACTGATGAACGCGGTTGATGAGGATATCCAAGCCTATAATGCAGTGATAGGCTGTTACCGCTTGCCCAAGGGAACACAAGAAGAAAAATCCGAGCGAAAGGAATACCTTCAAGTCGCTCTTAAACGCGCTAACGAGGTTCCTTACAGAACCGCGGAGGTGTGCCACCGAGTGCTCGAACTGAACCGAAGGCTCCCCCACATCGGCAACCCCAATGCTGTAAGCGACGTCGCCGTTTCTGCCCATCTGGCCGAGGCCGCTTTGCAATCGGCCCTGTATAACGTCGATATCAATTGCAATTACATTAAGGATGACACTTATGTGCAGTATTATCGAAGGAAGCGGAACGCGCTATCAGAACAGGCGGTAATTACCAGGGAGGACGTGATCGAAACGGTACGCACGGCACTGCAGTCTTAGGGTAGTCGCGGAACATCGGGAGGGGGTCCCCTTCAGACCCTAATCTCCTTCCACACTCGGTCGAGAATCCCGTTGATGAACGACTGTGCGTTCTCCGTTCCGTACTTCTTGGCAAGCTCAACCGCCTCGTTGATCGCCACTTCGGCGGGGATGTCCGGTGCATGCAATAGCTCATACAAACCTAGGCGAAGGATGTTGCGATCTAGAACAGCAAGCCGTTCCACGTGCCAACCAACGGCGTAGCGCTCGATCAGCTCGTCGAGATCGGAGAGGCGATCTATGACCCCACGTAGCGTCTCCTCCATGTACTGCCCTTGATTGTCGGGCTCTAGCTCGGAAAGCATCTCGGTAAGAGGCGTGTCCACGAACTCTCGCTCGTAGAGGACGTGCAGAACTAGCTCACGTGCATCCCGTCTGTGCATCAAGGCCGGAAGATGCGGGCGTAGATCCTGCGTAGGCTTGTCGCTAGCGCGCTCCCCGGTTCAAGGGAAAGTCCGCCGATGTATCCACCAACGGCAAAAGCGAGGAGGATCAGGACAACGCGGCAACCAACAACGACAAGAAGGATTCCTATCAACAGGCCTACGAGGAGGCCAATCAGCCTAGGAGGCATCAGTATGTTCATTCTCCTCCTCAGGTGCATGTGGTTCTTCCTCGTGCGCGCGGATGCTATTCACGAGAACGGAGACCTCACGCACCTCAACCCCGGTGCGCTCGACCACGCGGCGCGACAGGGTCTCTTGGATGCGCTGTCCAATCTCGGCCACCCTGTCTTCTGGCAAGAGCGTCGTGGTGATCCTTATCGAGAGCCCATCACCCAAGTGACGTAGCCGCACCTGGAAACGATCGATGCCGACTTCATCGCGCATGATGCCGCTCACAAACTCCCGCAGCGCGTGCGGCGAGAGCTCGATCTTTCCCCATTCACCATCCTGAGTGAACCGTGCCAGTTGTGTGCGCCCGCGGTGAAAGAGAGACACGAAGTGCATACTCACGGCAAGGAGTACCCCTCCAAGCGCGTAGAGGATCGCTCTCCCGATCAGTGTTTCAAAGAACTGCTGCGCCGAGACAAGAGACAGCGTACCCGCGCTGAAGAGGATAGAGATGACCCCCGTACCCGCGGTGACGATTCCGAGAAAGACCGTGACACCAAGGAGAAACGGACTCATTCTTCCTCACCGTCCTCAGATCGATCCTCTGGCTCGACAAGGCGTTGCACATCCACATTCACCGCACTCACCTTCAAACCAGTCATCTGTTCGATCTCTGCCTTCACGCGCGTCTGCACCTGCTTTGCCACCTTGTGGATGGGAGTGCCGTAGATCGCCGTGATGCGCACCGTGACTTTTACGTTCTCCCCTTCCACTTCGGTGTCCACGTACCGCTTCATCCCCTCGCCACGACGAAAAGCTCCATCACCGGGACGAAGGTTGGCTATTCCTTCGACTTCAGAGACGGCGATTCCAGCAATCGCCGTCACAACTTCCTTGGAGATGCCTACACTTCCCTTCTCTGAGTCTACCATTCTTCCATCCTCCTCCTCACTCCTCATCAACGCTTTCGTTCGGCGTATGAGGTGGGACGACCTTCCGCACGAAGACATCGACCCCAGTCACAGTAACTCCGGAAAGCTTCTCGATGTCCGTCTGCACGTTGGACTGGATCCCCCGGGCGACCTCGTGAACCGGATACCCGTACTCTACAGTGATGCGAAGTTCAACGTGCACTCCGCCCTCTACAAGCTCCGTCTTGATCGTCGGCGAGAGGTCTTCACCACCGAAGAAGCTCTTTATTCCACCCGCGCCGCCGGTGGAGAGCGCGATCCCGTCAACCTTCCCCGCGGCTATCCGTGCGATCGCCGCGATCACATCTTCCGATATCGTAATCTGACCGTCTTCATCAACGATCTCTACTTTTCTCTCCGCCATTGTCCCTCCTTTTAACTACGTTCTACGTATGTTCCACTGCGTGTATCGATCTTCAATACATCCCCTTCCCTTACGAAGAGGGGGACCTGCACCACCGCGCCGCTCTCCAGTGTCGCCGGCTTCTCAACGTTGGAGACGGTATCCCCTCTCACGCCCGGCTCGGTGTGCGCCACCTTCAACTCAACGAAATTCGGAAGCTCCACCTTAACCAACATATCCGCATGATAGTAGCCAAGAACGTTGGTGCCTTCCACGATGAACTCGGCCTGTCCTCCCAGCACCTCTGCTGACACGGGGAACTGGTCGAATCGTTCGTTATCCATGAATACGTAATTCTCGCCATCACTGTACAGGTACTGCAGCGGGCGCGATTCGAGGAAGACGGATTCCGTGTTCTCCGACCCCTTGAACGTGATGGAGAGGTTGCGCCCGGTCTTCAGGTGCCGCAGTCGCGTGCGTGCAATTGGCCCCCCGCGCCCCCTCTTGGAGTGCTCGTAGTCCGCTATCTCGTAGAGCTCTCCATCGTAGAGGATCACCATCCCTTTTCGCATCTCACTTACTGAAATTCCCATCGCTTAATCACTCCCGTCTTCTTTGCGCTCGAATGGAAGATCACTCACCCGTCGGCCAGCGTACGATGCGCAGCCCAACATGGGCAATCCCCTTGTCAACGATCCCCAGCTTCTCGGCTGCCCCTTTCGAAAGGTCGATTATCCTTCCCTCGATGAATGGACCACGGTCGTTGATTCGCACCACTATGCTCCTAGCTGTATCCAGATCGACGACTCTCACGATTGTGCCAAAGGGTAGCGTCTTATGGGCCGCGCTGATGCCGTACATATCGTAGACTTCGCCGTTGGACGTTCGGTTTCCCTGGAAACCCGGACCGTACCAGGATGCAATCCCAACCTCGTAGTACGGCCCCGCCACCTGCCACAACGCTATCGCCCCAATCACAGCTACAACCGAGATCACGTACAGAGTCCATTCCTTCATACCTTCCATTATAGGGGCGAGAAATGCGCATCACAACACCCTAGCGCCGGCGAAGAGTCGACCATACGGCGTCAGCCACCGTGTGAATCTGATTTGGCAGGTAGAGACCACAGAGTAGGGCAGCAATCACCGGCCACTGCGGGACGGAGAAGCGTACCCGCCACCCAGTGAGGTGCAGGACGGCGATCAATACAAGTGACGCGATCCCCCCCAGGTAGGCGATGCGCGTCAACGGTCCGAAGACAATGTGATGCGACAGCGCGCGGTGGCGGAACAGGCGGCCATAAGGGACCCATATCACGCGTGCGATCCCCCAACGCCGAAAGGAATCGCTGCCCTTCAAGTCAAGGTCAGGACTGAGGAACAGACTGGAAAGGAGATACGAACCGAGGAAAACGCCGACATACATGACACGTACAAGTCCCGCTTTGAACACGTAAACACCGGAGGCGACAACCGCCACGAAGACGATCATCTCAATGCGTAGATGTACTCTACCTGATGGCATGGGGTCAATGTACCTCCTTCTCTTATTGAAAGCAACTTCTCTCTTCCTCTTGACGTACGAAAGATCCCGGGTTACAATGTGTTTAGCAGGCTAGACCTGAGAGTGCTAACAAACCCATAAGGAGGGGATAGAAGGATGAAGATCAAGCCATTGGGGAAGCGAATTCTGGCGAAGAAGATCGAGCAGGAAGAGAGGAAAACGGCAGGAGGGATTGTCCTTCCGGAGAGCGCGAAGAGCGACAAGGTAGTGCACGCGAAGGTACTGGAATTGGGGACCGACGAGAAGTTCACGGTTGAGAAGGGTAACGAGATCATCGTCTCCAACTTCGCTGGTACGGAGATTGAAGTCGATGACGAGAAGTTTCTGCTGGTCAAAGAGACCGACATTCTCGCCGTCATCGAGTAAGTAAAGGGAGAATCCAACATGGCAAAAGAAGTAATATTCGGCGATGAAGCACGCCGCCGCATGAAGGTAGGAATCGACAAGCTGGCAGACGCTGTACGAATCACGCTTGGACCGCGCGGTCGAAACGTGATTATCGAGAAGAAGTTTGGGAACCCGGACATCACTAATGATGGTGTCACAATCGCCCAGGAGCAGGAGTACAAGGATCCCTACGAGAACATGGGTGCGCAGCTCGTAAAGGAAGTCGCCTCCAAGACTAACGACATCGCTGGTGACGGGACGACCACGGCAACGATCCTCGCGCATGCGATGATCGAGGAAGGGTTCAAGAACCTCGCCGCCGGCGCCAATCCGATGGAACTGAAGCGCGGATTGGAGAAGGGCGCGGAGAAGATCGTTGAGGGACTGAAGGAACAGAGCCGCGCGCTGAAGACGAAGGAAGAGACCGCGCAGGTAGCGACAATCTCCGCCAACGATGAGGCGATCGGGAAGATCATCGCCGATGCTATGGAAGCGGTTGGCGAGGACGGCGTGATCACCGTGGAAGACTCTGAGACGATCGCCACCTACTACGACGTCGTCGAAGGGATGCAGTTCGATCGTGAGTACATCTCGCCTTACTTCGTGACCGACCCCAAGAAGATGGAGGCTCTCCTCGACAACCCCTACATCCTGGTCACGGATCAGGAGCTGAAGAACGCGGCCGACCTCGTTCCGTTGCTCGAGAAGGTCGCCCAGAGCGGGAAGCCGTTACTGGTAATTGCCAAGGACGTCACCGGCGAAGCGCTAACTACGTTAGTCCTGAACAAACTGAAGGGAACCTTCTCCAGTTGCGCGGTCAAGGCACCTGGCTTCGGTGACCGGCGCAAGGCGATGCTCGAGGACCTCGCCATCCTTACCGGTGCAACCGTCGTCGCCGAAGACGTGGGAATGTTGATCAAGGACAGCACGCTCGACATGCTCGGGCGCGCCGAGCGAGTGAAGGTTGACGGGAGTAACACGACCATCATTGGCGGAAGCGGCTCCTCGGACGCGATTAAGGGACGCATCGAGCAGATCGATGCCCAGATCGAGAACACCGATTCTGACTACGACCGCGAGAAGCTGGAAGAACGCAAGGCCAAGCTCGCCGGCGGTGTCGCTGTGATCAAGGTCGGTGCCGCAACTGAGACCGAGCTCGCCGAAAAGAAGCACCGCATGGAAGACGCCCTTGAAGCGACGAAAGCCGCGGTAGACGAAGGGATCCTCCCCGGTGGCGGTGTCGCTCTATTGAACGCGGCCCGCAAACTTGACGACCTCAATGTTGAGAATGACGAGGCCGTAGGGGTAAAGATCCTCCGCCGCGCCATCGAGGCTCCTCTCCGTCAGCTGGCGAGCAACGCCGGTCTCGAGGGAGCGATCATCGTGGAGCGAGTGAAGGAAAAGAAGCCGGGTGTGGGATTCGATGTACTCTCCGAGACCTACCGTGACATGTTCAAGGCCGGGATCATCGATCCAACGAAGGTGACGCGCTCTGCCCTGCAGAATGCCGTCTCCATCGCGGGAATGCTCCTAACGACCGACGCGCTCGTTGCCGACATAAAAGAAAAGGACGATACGTCGGCGATGTCGGGCGGGATGCCGGGCGGGATGCCGTACTAATCGAAAGCTAGTTGTCTTCCCCCCTTTGTCCGTTTATCATCCGACAAAGGGGGGATTGTCTTGCCACAGAGAAGAAAGATCGGCCTTGCCCTCGGCGGCGGTGGGGCACGCGGTTTTGCTCACTTGGGCGTCCTTATCGCCCTAGCGGAGAACGAGATTCCCATTGACTTCCTCAGCGGGACGAGCATGGGGGCCGTCATCGGCGCGGCCAGGGCGCTTGGAATGGACCTCGATAGGCTGCGTCGGCTCCTCTCCTGCCTCGACATAAACGAGCTTTTGCAGGTCTCAGAGAGCACGATTCGCGAGGTGCAAAAGGCTATCGGGCGCGGGCTCATCGAGTACGTGCGCGGGTCAGACTGGCACGCGAGTGATGGATTCCCACAAGACCTGGCGCGTGTCTACGAGCTATTCTCGCTTTTGACTGCAAACAAGGAATTCTCCGACACCGTGATCCCGTTCACTGTTGTGGCAGCGGACCTGGAAACGGGAGAGCGAGTTGTGCTGACCGAGGGGAAGCTGTACAAAGCCGTTACCGCCAGTGCCGCGATCCCCGGAACGTTCTCCCCCGTCGCGCATCAGGGACGCTACCTGATCGATGGCGGGGTAATCGACAAGGTCCCAGCGAACGTCACAATCGACATGGGAGCAGACGCCGTCATCGCCGTCGACACGGGAGCTTCCCTTACACGCAGCGTCAGGACCACTCTCGACGCCCTCCTTCAATCCCAGCGCATCACCTCACACGAGCTGACCCGCCTCCAGATGGAGAAGGACCGCCAGCGGGTCGATGGCCGCTTCATCCTCCTGCGACCCAAGGTAAGCTGGATCACGATGCTTGCCTTCCAGCATGTGGCGGAGGCGATCACCGCCGGAAAAGACGAGGCCTGCGCGCACATGGACGAGATCAAGAAACTGTGCGGACTCTCTTGACCGTTCGTAGCATCAGTTCGCGATCGAGAATATCGGGCTCGCCGCCTCACCGACGTTCCCATCGACGTCTTTCACCACCACCTTCAACAAGTACTGGTCGCCGTTTTCCACCTCCGTCGTGTGCCACACATAGGAATCTCCGACCAGTCCGCTCACGAGGAGCGTAAAGGTCTCTCCCCCATCGGCGGAGACGTAGATATCAACTTGAAGCGCGTCATCCTCTCCGTCCGGGTCCTGCGCCTGCCACGTGATTACCAGGCTCCCGCTTACGGCCTGCCCCTCGGAAGGACCGTTGATCGTCACGGTTGGGATCGTCTCCCAAATGATCGTCGCCGAGTTCTTCGCCCGCGGAGTTCCGTTCATCGCCTCGCCGGCTGCGTCGTGGCCGCAGGTGATCAACCCGTTGTTGGACGCCCAATTGCTGGCAACATCCGGGCCGGTCGGATCGATCCGCTCCATCGTTGCGTACGGTACATCTACCTTACCGATGCTCCCAGCCGCCCAGCC
>CAZRQM010000005.1:0-9207 GCA_964602385.1 uncultured Thermotogae bacterium
CTGCAATAGGAAAGTCCCTTGTGCTTGACACCTCAAATTCCCTCTTGTACAATTCGTTATTGATCAGCATAGCGTGCCAGCGTAGCTCAATTGGCAGAGCAATTGATTTGTAATCAATAGGTTGCCAGTTCAATTCTGGCCGCTGGCTTTCATGTTTTGCTGGAGGGGTACCGAAGTGGCCAAACGGGGCGGACTGTAAATCCGTTGGCGACGCCTACGGGGGTTCGAATCCCTCCCCCTCCATTTGGCAATCCTTGGGGGTTGCGGTTACACTCTGACAAGTTTCGGAGCGATCGGGACGCCCGTGTAGCTCAGTTGGTAGAGCACCCCCTTGGTAAGGGGGAGGTCATCGGTTCGAATCCGATCGCGGGCTCTTGCGACGGAAGGACTTGCGCTTCGGGAACGTCACGCCAATAAGCTTAAGGAGGTTTTGGGATGGCAAAGGAACATTTCGTGAGGAACAAGCCTCACTTGAACATTGGTACGATCGGACACATCGATCATGGTAAGACGACGCTGACCTCAGCGATCACCAAGGTCCTCGCCGCACAAGGGCAGGCCAAGGCGATGGCGTTCGAGGATATCGACAACGCTCCCGAAGAGAAGGCGCGCGGAATTACCATCAACGTGCGGCACGTGGAGTACGAAACTAATGCCCGGCACTACGCACACATCGATTGTCCTGGACACGCTGACTACATCAAGAACATGATCACCGGTGCCGCGCAGATGGATGGCGCGATCCTCGTTGTCGCCGCTTCGGATGGACCGATGCCGCAGACGCGTGAGCATGTGTTGCTTGCCAAGCAGGTGAACGTGCCGGCGATGGTCGTGTACTTGAATAAGGTTGATCAGGTCGACGACCCTGAGTTGATCGATTTAGTGGAGATGGAAATCCGCGACCTCCTTTCGGAATACGAGTTCCCCGGTGACGAGATCCCCATCATCCGCGGGTCCGCGTTGGCGGCGATGAACAGTGACGACTGGAAGTCGGAAGAGTGCAAGTCGATCGTCGAGCTGATGAATGCTATCGATACGTACATCCCGCTCCCTGATCGTGAGGAAGACAAGCCGTTCCAGATGCCGATTGAGGATATCTTCTCCATCAAAGGGCGCGGCACGGTCGCCACCGGGCGCGTCTCGCGCGGAAAGATCACTCCGGGTATGGATGTAGAGATCGTCGGGCTGCATGAGAAGATCCAGAAGACGGTTGCGACCAGCCTGGAGATGTTCAACAAGACGCTTGACTACGCGATTGCTGGGGATAACGTGGGAATCCTCCTGCGCGGTATCGAGAAGGATGAGATCGAGCGCGGGCAGGTTATTGCCGCTCCAAAGACGATCACACCGCACACCAAGTTTGAGGGTGAGGTGTACATCCTTACCAAGGATGAAGGTGGACGGCATACCCCGTTCTTCACCGGTTATAAGCCGCAGTTTTTCTTCCGTACCACTGATGTTACGGGTGTCGTAGAGCTCCCCGAGGGAGTGGAGATGGTCATGCCTGGTGACCATGTGAAGATCATCGGTTTGCTGATCAATCACGTTGCCATGGAAGAGGGACTCCGCTTCGCTATCCGTGAAGGTGGCCGGACGGTCGGTGCTGGCGTCGTTACCAAGATCATCGAGTAAGAAGGATAAGTAATGGCTAAGAAAGGCGAGACGGTGATTCATGTCACTCTTGCGTGCAGTGACTGTGGACATCAAAATTATCATACGCTGCGCAACAAGCGGAATGTCCGCGAGAAGTTGAGCCTAAATAAGTATTGTAAATGGTGCCATGTACATACCATTCACAAAGAGGCCTAGCTTGCTAGACCTCACATAGGCCCGTAGCGCAATTGGCAGAGCGTCCGACTCCAAATCGGAAGGCTGGGGGTTCGATTCCTCCCGGGCCTGCCACAAGTTATCGGGGAAAAGGAGACTTGGATGTTTGAGAAGATGACGAACTTCTTGAAAGGAGTCCGCGGAGAGGTTGCTCGCGTTACTTGGCCCTCGCGGGCCGAGGTCATCTCCCTGACGGGATTAATCCTGTTGGTTGTCATCATATTGACGATCTACATTTGGGGAGTAGACACCGTTGTGGAGGGACTCCTAAGGATATTCATCCAGATATAATATGCAGATGAAGAAGTGGTATGCGATCCAGACCTATGCTGGCTCGGAATTGAAGGTCAAGGAAGACCTCAATGAGCGGGTCAGAAAGCGTAGCTTAGAGCGCTACGTGGAGCTGTTCCATGTGGAGGGAGAGGAGACGTTTTTCCTCGTCCCCGTGGAGGAGGTTATTACCTCTCGCAGTCGGCATGGGGCGGGGACGGAGTATCGCATTCCATACGAATATGACTTGGTGGCCAAGCCAAACGAACGGATTGCTCGTGGGGATACGATCGCGCGTAAGCCGGTCCGCCACCTGGAGGCGGATGCACGCGCGGTGGAGGTTGAGCCACTGCAGCGGGTCATCGTTGAGATGACCAATCGGAACGAGGAGGCATACCTCATACCGGGCGAGAGTCGTGTGAGGCGTGATATCCGTGTTGGTGAGAAGATAAGAAACGGTGTTCCTCTCACGATTGACAGTGATGAGAGATATGTGGTCGCCAATAAGGGAAAAATCGTCCTACGTGAGAAGGCGCGCAGGATCACGTTCGAATATGCGGATGGGAAAACGAAGGCGAGGCTGATCCCGGAGAAGTACCTGGGTAAGGTGCGCAAAGGGATGAGCCTAAAGGAGGGCGACGTCATTGAGTCGGAAGATGCAATTGTCAGCCGTGCCTCTGGTCTGCTCAAGGTGAAGGAGTACAAGGACAAGCGCGTGGTCACCATTCAACGGATCGAAAAGCGCCGACTCTTCCCGGGATACGTCTTCGGACGACTGAGCCTCGAGATCGAAGAGATGATGGCGCTGATCGATGGCCTACGAGGTGCGGTGCGGTACGTCGGATCGCGTTTCAAGCCAGTGCCTATAGAGGGCCTGGAGATGAAGCTGATCAGGCGCAAGGCCGGTCTGTTGGAAATCCCAACTGCTGCCGCTGTCGGTGCGGGCGAGCCGAAGATCGAGGTTGACTTCTCGGTTGGCGAAGTGGTGGAGATTGTGGAAGGACCATTTGCCGACTTTACCGGTGAGGTGAAGGAGATCGACAAGGACTCCGAAGAGGTGACGGTGATGGTTAAGATCTTCGGGCGTGAGACGCCGGTTAGTCTTGGTTTCGATGGAATTGAGAAACTGTAGTTTGGAAGGTAGGAGGTAGGATGGCGAAGAAGAATGCAATTGCCAAGATCAACTTGCAGATTCCGGCTGGACAGGCAACGCCCGCTCCACCAGTTGGCCCGGCGTTGGGTGAACACAAGCTGAACATCATGGACTTCTGTAAGAAGTTTAACGAGGCGACCAAGGGCGAAACTCCGGGAGTGATCATTCCTGTGGTCATCTCGGTGTACATGGATCGAAGCTTCTCGTTCATCCTCAAACAACCTCCCGCCGCGGAGTTGATAAAGATGGCCGCTGGGATAAAATCTGGGTCTCCCGAGCCGAACCACACCAAGGTCGCCAAGATTACGACAGAGCAGGTAAGACGAATCGCTGAACGGAAGCTTCCCGATCTAAATACCTACAAGATGGACTCTGCGATCGAAATCATTAAGGGGACGGCGCGGAACATGGGAGTTGAGGTGGTCGAGTCGTGAAACATGGTAAGCGCTATCAGAGTGCAGCGGCACTCCTTGAGCCACAACGAACGTATAGCCTCGATGAGGCGATCGAGAAACTGAAGGCGTTGGCTACATCCTCGTTCGATGAGACGGCGGAGGCCGCATTCAACATGGGGATCAAGGCAACCCAGGTCGTGGTACGCGGTACTTGTGCACTGCCCCATGGAACGGGCAAGACAATCCGTATCCTGGCCTTCGCAAAAGGGGCAAATGCGTCCGAAGCGGATGCAGCGGGTGCTGACTACGTGGGCGGAGATGACCTGGCAGAGAAGATCAGGGACGGTTGGCTAGAGTTCGACAAGGTCGTCGCCACTCCCGACATGATGTCCGTGGTGGGAAAACTGGGAAAGGTGCTCGGCCCGCGAGGGCTGATGCCTAGTCCGAAATCCGGCACCGTGACAAAGGACATCGCGGGTGTAATCGCTGATCTGAAGAAGGGATTGGTGGAATTCCGCAGTGATCGTCACGGAACCATCCACACGATCTTCGGGAAGGCCTCCTTCGATGCTAGTGCACTGAAGGAGAACCTGACCAGCATGATTCACAGCATAGTCGAGCATAAGCCGGAAGAAGGTGTCAAAGGGCGATTTGTCAAGAAAGTTACTATCGCTTCGACCATGGGGCCGGGGATCGTCCTCGATCTTGGCGAAGTGACGGCGGTAGTGGAACAAGTGAACTAGGAGCAAGAGATGCCGACGCAAGCAAAGATAGAGGAAGTCGCTCGCCTCAAAGAGGTGTTCCAGAAGGCGGCATCGTTGGTGCTCGCTGACTACCGTGGGCTCACGGCCAACCAAATGGTGGCGCTTCGCGAGAGGTTCACCAAACAGGGACTGGAGTACCGCATAGTGAAGGATACGTTGGCGCGGATTGCCGCCAACGATGCCGGACTTGGCGAAGGATTCGCGGATCTGTTTGCGGGGCCGATCGGAATTGCGGTCGGTTACGATGATCCCGTGCTGACATTCAAGCTATCCGAGGATTGTCGCAAGGAATACCCTGCGAAATACGAATTGAAGGGCGGGCTGTTTGAGGGTGCGCTTGTGCGGGAAGATGAGGTCAAGCGATATGCGACGCTCCTCTCTCGGGAAGAACTGCTGGCGAAGCTGGCGATGCTCTTGCAGAGCCCGATGCGCGCCTTAGCGGTGATGCTGAGTGGAAAGATCAGAGAGCTGGCGATATTGCTGGGCGAAGTGAAGAAACAACGTGAACAACAGGATAAGGAGGAGTAATAATGGGTAAAGAAGAGATCCTTCAAGAGATCGAGAATATGGCCGTGAAGGACCTGGCTGATCTGGTAGAGATGATTGAGGAACGATTCAACGTTTCTGCCGCTATGGCCGCCCCGGTCGCTGTGGCTATGGCCCCAGGCGCCGGCGGTGATGGCGGAGAGGACGCCGTTGAGTCGTACAAGGTTGTCCTCACCAGTCCTGGCCAGAAGAAAATTCAGGTCATCAAGGAGATCAAAGAGATCACCGGTAAGGGACTCAAGGAGTGCAAAGAGCTCGTTGACAACCTTCCCGCCACAATCAAGGAGAGCGTTGGTGCGGACGAAGCAGCGAGCCTCAAGGAGAAGCTTGAAGCCGCGGGAGCCGAGATCGAACTTCAGTCGTAGATTTGAGGTTGCACCATAGTTTCCTGTTGCGGTCTGCCTTAAGGCTCTCGTCTTAGGGCAGAACGTTCTTTTGGAGGATGATGATGGAGTATCGAGAGCGGAGATCCTACGGACGAATAGATGAAATCCTCCCCCCACCTGATCTACTACAAGACATAAAGGACTCGTTTCAGAGGTTCGTAGACCAAGGAATTGCCAGTGCCTTTGCCGATATCTCTCCCATTGAAGGCCACGGAAAAGACGGGCTCCTGCTGGAGCTCATCGATCCTTACCTGGGAGAACCAAGGAACACGGAGGCGGAATGCAAGGATAAGGACCTCACGTACTCGAAACCGCTGCGGGTGACCGCACGACTGTCGCAGGAAGGGACCGTTATTCAGGAGACAGAGCTGTACATCGGTGATTTCCCGATGATGACAAGCAGAGGGACGCTGATCATCAACGGGTCGGAGAACGCGCTGGTGAACGAGCTTACTCGCTCTCCCGGGGTCTATTTCACGGAAGAGGATAGCGATAAGTACAAGGGGCACATCCTCCCCGAGCTGGGAGCGTGGCTGGAGATCATCCTCGATACCAAGAAGGGGATCTTGCATGCCAATATCGATCGCAAAGGAAAGGTCCTGGCAACTGTCCTCCTGAAAGCGCTTGGGTTCGACGCGAATCGCATTCGCTCCTACTATAGCTTCCAGGTCTCACCTGTCACTGTGGAGAAGCTCATCCCGCACGTTGGAAGGCGCGCTGCCGTGCCGGTGCAAAAGGGAGATGAGCTACTTCTCGCTGGCGGCGAGCAGATGCAGGAGGAGCATGTCGAGCGATTGGCCGCCGCCGGTCTTGATTCGATCAGGTTCGTCAACCCGTATATCCAGAAGACACTTGAGGACGACCAGATAGAGACCCAAGAGGATGCGCTGCGCGCCGTGTATCATCGCCTGCGGCCGTCGGATCGCGCCTCATTTGCTCAGATGGGAGAGTATCTGGAAAACCTTTATTTTCACCCAGCAACATATCATCTCTCCACCGTGGGAAGATTCAAGGTGAACCGCAAATTGGGGATCGAGCTGCAGCAGAAGGCGCTCTACGTAGCGGATATCGTGCGGACGATCAGGCACCTCCTCGAAGTTCCGGGAAATCCGGCGTTGATCGACGAGAAAGATCACCTGGCGAACAAGCGGGTGAAGCTTCCTGGTGAGCTGGCGGAGAATGCGCTGCGAACGGGCCTTGTTCGAATGGCGCGAATAGTGCGAGACAAGCTCTCCAAGTATGCACTCGACGAGAAGGACACGATCAGGCGGATAATATCTACACGCACTGTGCAGGGCGCGATCAATCAGCTCTTCTACACGGGCCGCTTCTCGCAGTTCCTTGAGCAGACGAATCCGCTCACTGAGATCACCCACAAGCGGCGCATGAGCGCCCTGGGTGGTGGGCTAACGAAGCGACGGGCAAAGATCGAGGTGCGCGATGTACACACCTCTCACTACTCCCGTATCTGCCCGATCGAGACACCGGAAGGGCAGAACATCGGGTTGATTACGTCCATCGCCTGCTACGCCAAGGTGAACGAACATGGCTTCCTCGTCGCCCCTTATCGCAAGGTGGTGAAAGGAAAGGCCACCGACAAGATCGATTACCTGATGGCGGACGAGGAGGAGCAGTACAAGATTGCCCCGGCGACCACCGCGATCGGCAAGGATGGACGCCTCCTCGGGGAGAGGGTGGAGGTGCGCACCGGGAGCGAGGACGTGCTCCTTGTCAGCCCGGAGGAGGTGGATTTCGTTGGAATATCGCCGAAGGCGCTCGTAGGTATATCCGCGGCATTGATTCCGTTCCTTGAGCATGATGACTCCAACCGTGCCCTGATGGGAGCGAACATGCAGCGCCAGGCGGTTCCACTCTTGCGACCGGAGGCGCCGTACGTGGGAACTGGTCTTGAGCTACAGGCGGCGATGAACTCGGGGATGCTCCTCCTGGCCGAGGAGGACGGTAAGGTGAAAGAAGTTGATGGACGCCATATCGTCATCCAGAGTGGGCACAAGAAGCACGAGTACATGCTGATGAACTTCGAGCGCTCGAATCAGGACACCGTCCTTTACCACAGGCCAGTGGTGGATGAAGGTGATAAGGTGAAGAAGGGCGACCTTCTTGCCGATGGTCCGTCCAGTGATCACGGCGAGCTTGCCCTGGGACGCAACCTTCTCGTCGGGATACTGCCGTTTGAGGGGTACAACTACGAGGACGCCATCGTCATCAGCGAGCGCATCGTGCGTGAGGACCTACTCGACTCGCTGCACATCGAGGAGTTCGAGGTAAAGGCTGAGGAAACGAAACTCGGGCCAGAAGAGATCACCGCGGACATCCCGAACATCTCCAAGGAGGATCTAAGGAACCTCGATGAGAACGGGGTTGTTCGCGTAGGGACGGTCGTGAATACCGGCGACATCCTCGTCGGCAAGATCACCCCCAAGGGCGAGTCCGAGCCCACACCGGAGGAGAAGATATTCCGTTCGATATTCGGGGAGCGCGCGCGGAACGTAAAGAACACGTCGTTGCGCATGGTCCCTGTTTCCGGTACGGCGAAGGTGATTCGTGTCAAGCGATTCTCCCGCGATCAGGGCGATGAGCTTGATGCTGGCGTGAACGAACTGGTGAAGGTTTTTGTTGCCCAGCGGAAGAAAATCTCCGTGGGAGACAAGCTCGCGGGCCGCCACGGGAACAAGGGTGTTATTTCCACTATCCGACCGGTAGAGGACATGCCGTTCCTCCCCGACGGAACACCGCTGGACGTCGTTCTCAACCCGATGGGAGTGCCGTCGCGCATGAACCTGGGACAGGTTCTCGAGGCGAACCTTGGCTGGCTTGCGCAACTGAAGGGCGAGTACGTAGCGACGCCCGTCTTCGATGGTGCGCAGGAAGACGAGATCCTGGATGAGCTGCACGACGTGCGCGAGAAGCGGGGGCTGGGCGAGGGTGACAACTACGACGGCAAGATCGTCGTACGCGATGGCCGCACGGGTCGACCGATCGACCGACCGATCACGGTTGGGGTGATGTACATCCTCAAGCTGGAGCACATCGCCGATGAAAAGATCCATGCTCGCTCCACCGGGCCGTATGCCCTGATCACGCAGCAACCCCTCGGGGGGAAGGCGCAGTTCGGCGGGCAGCGGTTAGGAGAGATGGAGGTGTGGGCGCTCGAAGCGTACGGTGCCTCCGCGTTGTTGCAGGAGATGCTCACCGTCAAGTCTGACGACACACGTGGACGCATTCAGTTGTACAAGGCGATCCTCAAGGATGAGGAGTTCCCCAAGCCGGGACTTCCAGAATCGTTCCGCGTCCTGTTGCGTGAGCTGCGCAGCCTCGGCCTCAATCCGCGCATCTTCGACAACAATGACCGAGAAATCGACATCAGTTGAAGAAGACCCTGCCAAAAAGGGGCGTAGCGAGGAGCCGGACGAGCGTTCTTCCGGATTTATCCTGTACTCGATGGACGGGGGAGTGAGGAAGTACCTCCTCCTCCGGCATTACTATGGCGGTCACTGGGGCTTTCCCAAGGGACACGTCGAGTCCGGGGAGAGCGAGGTTGAAGCGGCAACGCGCGAAACACGGGAGGAGACCGGAATCACCGCGGTTCAGCGCATTCCGGGCTTCCGCAAAGAGAGCAGGTATCACTTCCGCCGTGGGAATCGCCCCGTGTTTAAGGAGAACGTCTACTTCCTCGGACGTGCTGCATACAGCGAGCCGGTCATCTCGGGCGAGCACACGCAGTACGAGTGGCTCCCGTACGCTGAGGCGAGAGAGAGGCTCACGTTCCATGAGACGCGCCACATCTTGGACCGGGCGGAGAATACTCTCAATGAGGCGTGAACTGGCAGGCATCAGCTATCAGC
>CAZRQM010000005.1:9307-18052 GCA_964602385.1 uncultured Thermotogae bacterium
ACCGGGCGGAGAATACTCTCAATGAGGCGTGAACTGGCAGGCATCAGCTATCAGCTATCAGCTTATAGCTTGACACAGAAGCACGTTTCGGCTAGCTCTTGTTCTAGCTGACTGCTGACTGCTCCCTTGGCAATGCCTGATCGCTTGGCTTAGTATTTACCTATCAATCCGCACAGGAGGCACTAATGATGGGCAAGTACCGGTTCATCGAACAGGCACTGGACGACTTACGCAAACAGGGGCTTTACAACACGATTCGCACGATTGAAAGCTCGGTTGGTGCGTGGGTGATCGTCGAGGGCAAGCGGGTTCTCAACATGTGCTCGAACAATTACCTTGGATTTGCCAATGACAAGCGGCTGTGTGCCGCGGCGAAGGACGCGATCGATCACTATGGGGTCGGCCCAGGCGCGGTCCGGTCGATCGCTGGGACGATGAGCCTGCACATCGAGCTTGAGAAGAAGCTGGCTGCGTTCAAGGGGACGGAGGCGGCGCTATCCGTTCAGTCGGGGCTGAACACGAACCTGGCGACGATCCCCCTGTTGATGGGTAAGGAAGACATCATTTTCACCGATGAGCTCAATCATGCTTCTATCATCGACGGCTGCCGCTTGACCAAGGCCAAGCGCGTAATCTTCCCGCACCGCGACGTGGATGGGCTGCGTGCGCTGCTGAAGGAGAATGAGGGGATCGAGAAAAAACTGATCGTCACTGACGGTGTTTTCTCCATGGATGGCGACCTCGCTCCTCTGCCCGGAATTGTGGAGGCGGCGGAAGAGTACAAGGCAATGGTCATGGTCGATGACGCGCACGGCGAGGGAGTCCTCGGAAGCCACGGCCGTGGGATCGTCGATCACTATGGCCTGCACGGCAGGGTTGACATCGAGGCGGGGACGATGTCCAAGGCGTTCGGCGTTGTCGGTGGATATGTGGCTGGGAGCAGCGAGATCGTGGAGTATCTGCGCCAGCGAGCGCGGCCGTTCCTCTTCTCATCCGCGGCCACCCCGCCGGACGTTGCGGCGTGCATCGCAGCGGTGGACATTCTGCAGGAGACGGACGCTCCCGTGAAAAAGCTGTGGGACAACGCCAGCTACTTCAAGGGTAAGATGCAGCGCCTCGGGTTTGACACTGGCCACAGCGAGACGCCGATCACGCCGGTGATGCTCGGTGAGGCAAAGACCGCGTGGGACTTCTCCAAGCGGCTCTTCGATGAGAACGTCTTTGCCACTGCAATCGCCTTCCCGACCGTGCCCCAGGGAAAGGCACGGATCAGGGTGATGCTGTCGGCGGCGCATTCAAAGGATGATCTTGATTTTGCGTTGGAGAAATTTGCCAAGGTTGGCCGCGAGCTGGGGGTCATCGAATGATGAAAGAAACGATCCAGACTAAAGATGCACCCGCAGCGGTTGGACCGTATTCACAAGGGATGCGGGCGGACGATCTCATCTTCGTCTCCGGCCAGCTCCCGGCGACACCGGGCGGCGACCTGATCACAGACGACATCGCTGCGGCGACCAGACAGTCGCTGGAGAACGTGAGTGCCATCCTGAAGGCAGCAGGAGCGTCGCTAGCCGATGTCGTCAAGGTAACCGTTTTCCTGGCCGACATGGCCGATTTTGGGGCAATGAACGAGGTGTACAAGGAGTTCTTTAGCGAACCCTATCCGGCTCGTGCGGCTGTTGCCGTGAAGACGCTTCCCAAGGGAGCGCCGCTGGAGATCGAAGCGATCGCCTGTGTCTCGTAGATGGGAGGTAGTGTGAAATTCTTTGACACCCACTGCGACACGGTGATGAAGGTCCTGGATGGCACACTTGACTTCGCCACTGGTAAGGGAGGCCATATTGGCCTCCCTGGACTGATTGAGGCGGGCTCCTGCGCGCAGGTCTTTGCCTGTTTTGTGCTGAGTAAGCAATACCCAGGCACGGAGAGGGAACGCGCTGAGGCGATGATTGCTAAGGTTTACTCGATGGCTGCGGAGAGCGATGGAGCGATGCGTGTTGTGAAGACCTCTTCCGGTCTGCGTTCATCCTGCGATGGTGACAGCACGATCGCCGCGATCATCGGCCTGGAGGGGGCTGACCCTCTCGAGGGGAAAGCGAAAAACCTGAGCTACTTCTACGAGCTTGGCGTACGGGACATCATCCCCGCATGGCAGGACAACCCGTTCTCCGGGACGGCGTTTGGCAGCAACACCCAGTTAACCGGCGAGGGAAAGAAGCTTATTGAGCTTGCCGAAGAGTTGCAGGTAATGGTCGACGTCTCGCACCTCTCCGATGAGGCGTTTGCCGATGTCTGCAACATGGCCAAGCGCCCGTTCATTGCTAGCCATTCCAACTGCCGCGTGCTCTGTCCGACTCTACGCAACCTCACCGATGACATGATCCGCGAACTTGCCGATCATGGAGGGGTGATGGGAATCAACCTGTCAGCGTCGTTCCTCTCTCCCGATTACTACGCACAGGCATTTCCCCGCTGGCAACGGACTCTTGAGTTGAGCACGACAGAAGAGGAGAAGAAGAGATTGCGCGAGGAGGTTGACGCTCTTACCCGCCCGTCGATCGACTGGGTGGCAAAGCATGTCCTTCATGCGATCGATATCGGTGGCGAGGACTGCATCGGCATCGGCGGTGATCTCGATGGAGGCGTAACTCTGCCGCTTGAGATAAACGGGATTGCCGACTATGTGAAGATTCCCGATCTGCTCTGTCGAGTCGGGCTTCGCATCCGTCAGGTGGAGAAGGTCTGCTACCAGAACATCGAGCGCGTCTTCACTGAAGTTCTTTGGTAGCGGTTCATCCCGTTTCCCACAGTGACATTGGAAAGAGATGATCAGGGATTTGCCATTGGCCGGTCGAATGCTGAGAAGAGCATCTTCTCGACGCGAGGTGAGGGAAGTCGAGGCCGATGACAGCGGCGGACTTGTACATCGCACTGTGCGGGGTCATCCCGGGCAGGGTATTGGTCTCGAGTACGTAGGGAGTTCCTTCCTCGGTTAGAAGTATATCCACGCGGGAAAATCCCCAACAACCGAGGATTTGATGCGTCTTGACGCTAACATCTTGGATAACCTTTGTGAGCCGATCACCAAGCGGAGCGGGAACGACCATTTTGTTCAATCCCTCGGTGTATTTCGCCTCGTAGCTAAAGAAATCCGTCTTGATGTGGACCTCGATGATTGGGAGGGCTTCGTCCTTTTCATCTATCCGAAGAACAGGAACCGTGAGCTCTCGTCCGGAGATGAACTCCTCAGCAAAGAAGGGGCCGAGTTTTTCACGAATAGCCTCGCATGTGGGGATCAGCGCTTCAGCGGTGTCGACGCGCTTCACCCCGATACTTGCTCCTTGGCTGCTAGATTTGATAACGACAGGCAAAGAGAACTGCATGAGAACCGTGTCCGCGAAGCTTCCCAGATCCTCGTCTTGATAGGGAAGTGCTCGTGGGACGGGAACGCCTACGGAGCGAAGGACGCGCTTGCACGCAAGCTTGTCCATACCCAATGCGCTCGCATTTGGCCCAGAACCGGTATAAGGGATCCCATGCTCCTCAAGAACCCGTTGAACCGTGCCGTTTTCCCCGTCACCGCCATGGAGACAAATAAAAGCCACATCGATTTCATCGAGCTTTGACACCAGATCAGTCACATCACTAATTCTCAGTAATCTTGTCTGGATATCCAGTTCCACAAGCGCCTTGTAAACGCACTGACCTGAGACCAGCGATACATCTCGTTCCGATGAGTTCCCTCCGGCAATAACTGTCACACACTTGCTGCTGAACATTGTACCTTCTTACACCAGGAGATTGTACGGATTGCGCGCACGAGGAGCAGCATGAGAATCTTCTCATTGGACACAAATGAGGCGGTATTATGCGCAATTTTCATACATTACACGCAGGCTTCGACTGTCCAGTAGGCCTGAGCCGAAATGGAAGAGATGAGGGGCATCCTCCATTCTCAGAGCACTGCACAGAAGATCTCCTTGACCCATCTCTGAGGGATCGGGGCATTGACAAGGGATACGGAATGTGGTATCCTGGTGATATGATATCGATATGAATAATATACATGGAGACACAAAGGTGTTTAGGATTCTAAGCGACCGGATCATCTTTGCGGAGTATTATCCGGGGCAAGTCCTTCCGATCAGTGAATTGGCAGAAGACCTTGGGGTGAGTGCAACTCCAATTAGGGAAGCACTCGTCTGTCTCGAGAACGAGGGGCTTGTTCATCGAGTTCCAAACAGCAGCGCGCGTGTCAAAGAGATTAGCCTCCAAGATCTGCGGGACATCTTCGAGCTTAGATTGATTCTAGTTGAACAAGTAGGGATTCTTGCAGCACAGCGGATTGACGAAGGAGAGCTTGCAAAACTTCAAGATCTACTCAGGGAATTTGCTGACGCAAGGGAATCGATAAAGGTGATGCAACTAGATGCTCAGCTACACGATGTCGTCTATGATGCCACTAAGAACCGTGCCTTGGCAAAGGTTGCTAAAACGGTGCGCAATCAGATAACAAGACTGTGGCCTATCGTCAAGGGAGATGAGCATGTCTTCTCTGCTATGATAGAGGACTGGAACCAATTATATAGGGCATTGAAGGATCGAAACGGGCCCGAGTGCGCTACTGTATTGCGGGAACATGTTCTTAAGTTTATCGATGAAGTAAAAGCGTCAATCGGAAGTGGCGGATGATGAGTACTAGGCCACCGATTGAGGCATCTGAAAGTAATCCCCGTGCGTACCGCACAGACCAAGGTGAGATGGTTCCTCACGATGTAGAGCGAAACTGCGGAGTCGGTTGTCCCGTTTCGTGACGTTGAAATCAGCGAAGCCTTGATGTGAGGAGACGTGCTCGGGATGATGAGTTCGCAGAAAGGAGGTGATGCGCTCTATATTTGTTCTTAACTGCAACACACATTCACCTACGTTAAGGAGGTACCATCTATGAAAGCAAGGGTAGTGTTATTGCTATTGGTAGGATTAGTTTTGGTAATAGGCACTAGTGCGTTTGCAAATGGTGATGATGTTTTGACCTTCGGTATTACTGCTGAAGCAGAGACACTCGATCCGCACATCAGCATGGATAACAATACATGGAGAGCAATCTACTACTGCTATGACCGTCTAGTCGAGTATAAGGGAGCCACGACCGAGTTGCTTCCTGGGCTTGCTACCACATGGAATGTGTCTGACGACGGATTGTCGTATACGTTCCATCTACGGGAAGGGGTGGAGTTTATCGATGGCACACCTTTTGATGCAGAGGCTGTCCGGTTTAGTTTTGAACGCCTGTTTGCCATTGGTAAGGGACCAACCGGAACATTTGGCTTCATCGACTCTGTAGATATTGTCGATGAATACGTGATCCGTTTTACTCTGAAAGCACCCTTTGCTCCTGCCCTTTCAGCATTTGCTACGGATCAGGGATGCATTGTCAGTCCAGGTGTCATGGCACATGAGGTTGGCGGTGATTACGGACAAGACTGGTTGGCGGGACATACGGCAGGGACTGGTCCGTTCTATGCGTCCGAATGGGCCCATGGGCTGAGGATGGTTCTTGCAAGAAACGACAACTACTGGCGGGGTTCTGCGAAGCTTGCTAAGGTTATTCTCAAGTACATTCCAGAGCCAGAAGACTTACGTATGCTGCTTGAGAAAGGCGAGATTGACATCGCCGAAAAACTCACTGTCGATCAGATCAAGATGCTGAAAGGAGAGCCTGGGATTCGTGTCTTTGAAGCGCCAAGTTTCGCCTGTCACTACGTCTACCTTAACTGTCAACGGCCCTACCTCAATGACGTACGTGTGCGTCAAGCAATCTCTTATGCCATCGATTACCAAGGGATCCTAGATTACCTCTGGCAAGGGACGGCTGTGCAAATGGAAGGGCCGGTTCCGATCGGTTTTGCGGAACACATTCAGGTATATCAATACTCTCAGAATCTTGATCGTGCACGCGCACTGCTTGAAGAAGCGGGTTACGGCAATGGGTTTACTCTAAAGCTCATGCACTCACCTACCATTCCCGAGTGGCGTCCAATGGCCCTCGCGATCCAGGAGAACCTTGCTGAGATTGGGATTACTGTGGAGATCGAGAGTTACGCCTGGGCCACTTTGCGCGCAAAACTGGATCAGGGAGACTTCGATATGTCGCACGGATATTGGACACCAGATTATGCCGATGCTGATATGTTCACATGGTATTGGTTCTTCTCCGAGAACTGGGGCCTCCCCGGGAATAGGGCTTGGTATAAGAACCCCATAATGGATGATCTAGTGACCGAAGAGCGGCTGGAGGTTGACCCCGCGCGCCGCATGGAACTCTTCCGAGGGATTCAGTGGCTCGGAACGAGCGATGCGCCCTACCTCTACCTGCTTCAGACCAACTATCAACTTCCGATGCGAGATTGGGTCAAGGGCTACGTCTTTAACCCAATGCTTCTCAATATGCCGAATTACTATGATATATCAATAGAGAAGTAGGTATTCCGGCTAACTAGGGGCTTGTAAACCCAAGCCCCTGGTTTTTTTCTGGGGGATATATGAATCTGCTGGCGTTTATGGGACGAAGACTTGTATTCCTTGTTCCGACGCTTCTTGGCGTACTTGCTATCACGTTTCTTATCTCGCACATTGTTCCTGGCGATGCCGCTCAACTGGTTGCGGGACCTCGGGCGACGGCGGAGATTATTCAGCGTATCCGACAAGATTACGGATTAGATAAACCCGTGTATGTTCAGTTTGGAATGTATGTTGTGCAGGTATTTCGTGGTGACTTCGGTAAATCAATTCTTACAAGACGTCCTGTTATTGCTGACATTCGAGATTTCTTTCCCGCAACTTTCGAGCTGACCACGATGGCCCTGTTCATTGCCGTTCTCCTTGGAATCCCGTTGGGGATTATCTCGGCAGTGCACCGGAATAAAGCGGTAGATCAATTGAGTCGTGTGTTCTCTGTTACCGGAGTGTCGATGCCCATCTTCTGGCTGGGGCTCCTGATGATGATGGTTTTCTATATGCAACTGAGCATCCTCCCTGGTCCGGGACGGATAAGTGGGGAACCTCCAACCTATGTGACTGGCCTCTATGTGCTAGACAGTGTGCTTACTCTAGACTGGCGCGCATTCGGCGACGCCGCGCTTCATCTCATTATGCCTGCTTCTGCCCTGGCATTTGCGGTTCTAGCAAGGGTGACCCGGATGACGCGATCGAGTATGCTGGAAGCCTTTGATCAAGATTTCGTCCGGACAGCGCGTGCAAAAGGCCTCTCGGAAGTATTGGTGGTCTCAAAACATGCTTTGCGGAATGCGCTAATCCCAACCTTAACGGTGGTTGGGCTTGCCTATGGCGAATTGTTGGGAGGGGCCGTGGCAACGGAGCTAATCTTTGCGTGGCCTGGGATGGCGCATTACGTCGTTGGTTCTATGACATCCTTGGATTTTCCAGCCGTTATGGGAGTAACATTAGTCATTGCTTTTATTTATATTATGATGAATCTCTTAGTGGATGTGACATATGCGCTTATTGACCCGAGGATCCGATATTAAAGGAAAATCCCGTATGGAAAGTGAGTGGAGGCGCGCGTTCCGAGGGATTTGCAAGAGCCGCCTCGCTCTGTTCGGTCTTCTCATTACGGGTTTGTTGATCTTCGTGGCCATATTGGCTCCACTCATTGCACCCTATTCCCCTACAAAGATGAGTCTGAGGGAGCGTTTGTCTCCACCAAGCGCGTCCCATTTATTCGGCACAGACGACGCCGGGCGTGACATCCTAAGTCGCGTGATCTATGGAAGCAGAATTACTCTGCGAATCTGTATCATCGTGGTAGGATTAACCCTCGGCATCGGGACACTGCTGGGCATACTCTCCGGGTACATCGGTGGGTTGGTTGACGAGCTAATCATGCGCTTAAATGATGTGTTCCTTGCGTTTCCGGCATTGATTTTGGCAATGGCGATCGCAGCCGCCTTGGGACCAAGCCTGGAGAACGCTATTATTGCAATGGTCGTTATTTGGTGGCCTCGTTACGCGCGGGTCTCCCGGGGACAGGTTCTAGCCATCCGTGAGATCGACTATGTGACAGCAGCGCGCGCTTTAGGAGCCTCTTCCTCTCGCATCATGATTCGTCACATTCTTCCAAACTGCATTTCACCGATCGTTGTGCAGGCAACGCTTGACTTGGGGGAGGTAGTCCTCACTGCGGCAACGCTCAGTTTCATCGGATTTGGCGCTCAACCGCCAGTTCCTGAATGGGGAGCGATGATCAGTGTGGGGCGGAATTTCATTCGCGACTATTGGTGGTATCCGACGTTCCCCGGACTGGCTATTCTGGTAACTGTAATGGGGTTCAATCTCTTGGGGGACGCGGTAAGAGACATACTAGACCCTCGCCTTCGCCGTGGACCATGAAACTACAACGACAAAACCGCGTGAAAAGGAAAAAGCTATGATTGAGAAAAAAGAGTTGGCTCTCACTGGGCCCGTAGGGCCGAAAGCTTGTTTTAATGGTAAAGAATACCTCTATTTCGGCGGAACCAATTACCTCGGATATGCCAATCGGTCTGAGCTTCAACAAGGAGCGGTTGAAGCTGTCAGGCAATACGGGACAAGCTTTTCGGCATCGCGCGAAACAAGTGGAACTAATATATTGCACCTTGAGCTTGAGCGGAAGCTTGCAGGGTTTAAGGGAGCCGAAGATGTCTGCACCTACGCTTCGGGATACCTTGGTAATCAGATTCTGTTAAG
>CAZRQM010000005.1:18152-21309 GCA_964602385.1 uncultured Thermotogae bacterium
CCGAAGATGTCTGCACCTACGCTTCGGGATACCTTGGTAATCAGATTCTGTTAAGCGTGCTCGCCCAACCAACAGATGTTGTCGTCTGCGATAAATGGGCTCACCCGAGCATTCTCGAGGCGATTCCCCATTCGGTTAGAGAAGTACGATTCTATGCCCATCATGACATCGAAGAGTTGAGAAAGGTTCTAACTGGGCTCGACCGCGCAATTATTGCAGTGAACGGTGTAGAAACAGGCACGGGAGAAATCGCCCCGTTGGAGGAGATACTTGAGATACTCCCTGATGGTGAGTTCCGAGTTTTGGTTGATGATTGCCATGCGACCGGTGTGTTGGGGGAGAATGGACGTGGAACCCCCGAACATTATGGTATTACCTCGCACAAGATTTATCAGACGGAAACGATGAGCAAAGCACTGGGCAGCTTTGGGGGATTCATCGCGGGGACAAAGGAGCTTTGTGATAGAATCCGTAAGATAGCAACCACCTATATCGGATCGACTCCACTTCCTCCAGCCGTATTGGGTGCTTCTCTGGCGGCTGTGAACCTGGCAATGCGAGAGCCCCATTTACGACAAACGCTTAGGGAGAACGCGAAATACGCCGTTACTAAGTTGGTGGATCTTGGCTTTGAAGCTGTTTTTCGCGGAACCCCGATCATTTCTATCTCTAATCTCGATGAAAGTAGCGCCGAGGGACTCCACCTGCGACTGCGTAAAGCCGGCATTATAGTCCCGTTCGTGCACTATCCTACAGCCGACAGTCCTGGTCGCTTGCGTCTGGTTGTGACCGCAACCCATACAAGGGATGATATCGACCGGCTATGTGATGTGTGTCAACAACACGGATGATGGGGAATCGAAGGGTGAGTGGTGTTTGGATTGAGCAGTGACGGTACTTACGCATATCGATTCCTTAGATGTTACAGTAACATATTAAGTAAAGGGAGGCTAGGGTATGAGGATTGAGAGTGTAGACGTGTACAAGGTCGATATTTCCTTGAAAGAACCGTTTCGCATTTCTCTTGAAGAAGTTAAGGTTGCCAAAAACGTCTTTATCAAGATCAACACCGACGAGCAGATATACGGTATGGGGGAAGCCAGTCCGTTTACCGCGATCGTTGGTGAGACACAAGCAACCGTACTGGCGGCTGCGCGGGATTTGGCAAGGCTCTTGATTGGCAAGGATCCACTGGAAATTGAGGAGCGGCTGGGAGAGCTGATGGCCTACCTTCCCAAGAACCCAACTGTAATATCTGCCTTTGACATGGCACTATATGACCTTCTCGGCAAGGCAGCAAATCTGCCCTTGTATAGACTGCTGGGAGGTGGGAAACGCACGTTACTGACAGATCGTACTGTTGGTATCAATACTCCCGACAAGATGGCGCAAGATGCGCTCGATTTCAAGAACCGTGGTTTCCCGGCGATTAAGGTGAAATTAGGTACCACCGCCACAGAGGACATTGATCGCATTCGATGCATCCGGGAGGCACTGGGGCCGGAGATACCGTTACGCATCGATGCCAATCAAGGATGGGACTATGTTACCGCACTAGAGGCCCTGAAAGGCATGGAAGACCAGGGCATTCAATATTGTGAGCAGCCTGTGGCTATTTGGGACTTTGAATCGATGCGCAAAATCAACTCTCAAACCACGATTCCTATCATGGCCGATGAATCGGTCTTTGATGATCATGACGCCTATAGATTAGTCTCGATGGGGGCCTGTGACTACCTCAATATTAAACTTTCTAAGTCGGGCGGTATCCACGTTGCCCTCAGGATCAACGCGGTAGCTGAGGCTGCTGGCATACCTTGCATGGTGGGATGCATGAATGAGACCCGTCTCGGCCTGAGCGCGGCCGCCCATGTCGTCTCATCCCGACTCAATATCCGGTTTGCCGACCTTGACAGTGCTGATATGCAGACGATAGATCCGGTCATTGGAGGGATTAGCTACGGCGAAGGAGGAGAAGTGATTCTCCCTGATGGCCCTGGCCTGGGGGCCGATATCGAGCCATCATTCTTAAACAGCCTAGAGTCATTTATCGTTAGATAAAGGAATTAGGATAACGTAGGGCGTTATTCTGCCAGCTTTTCCAGATGGGCAAGCGTGTTCAAGGAGCGAAGAGCGGGAAAATGAAATCAAACATCCGAACGATGGGATCTGCACTTGGCCCCAGAATGGTGATCGACGGGCGTGAGGTGGATTACTTTTGCGGAACAAGCTACTACACCTTGCACGGAGATCCCAGAGTGATCGGGGCCGCGTGTGAGGCAACCTATCAGTATGGTATGGGTCCCGGGACCACTATGGCGAGTCCGCCCCTTCTTGAGGTAGAGGCGAGGGCGGCAGAGTTCTTTGAAACGGAGGACGCTCAGTACATCATCTCGGGATATCTCGGGGACATGCTGCTTGTTCAATCGTTGAGCAATGATTGCGACGTGGTATTTGTCGATGCTAGTTCACATTACAGCGTCTTCGACGGAATCCGTTCGACGGGGAAGCGTATTATCCCGTTTTGTCACTTGGATGCAGATGACTTAGCGCGGAGTTTACGGGATAATTTGCGGCCTAAACAAATCCCCTTGGTTATGTCCGATGGCGTGTTCCCAGTAACGGGAGCCATTGCTCCTCTAAGAGAGTATGTGAATGTTTTGGCCCCTTACGACGGTGCCCTATTGTGTGTGGATGATTCCCATGCAGTTGGTGTAATCGGAGAAAAAGGGCAGGGGAGCCTTGAGTACTGTGGAGTACAGGGGAAGAACCGCTACCTTACAGGCACTCTCAGCAAGGCATTTGGCGGGCTGGGAGGAATCATCCCTGGTAGTCGTGATCTGATGGACAAGATCACGCGCAACGTGAGAATCCCGGTTGGGGTCAGCCCTCCTTCCACAGCATCAGCAGCAGCCTCTGCAATGGGGCTGAAGATTCTATCGGAACATCCCGAAATGCGAATGCAGCTATGGTCCAATGTTGCCTACATGCGAACCGGCCTGAGAGAATTGGGAATAAATCTACCAGACTCACCAATCCCTATCGTTCTGGTTACGGCCCTTCCCGGAGTAGACTTGAAGCGGGTTCAGCAAGATTTGGAAAACGAAGGTGTTCTCGTAGCCCATGTTCCACCGTGCGGCTATTCGGACGCCCCCAA
>CAZRQM010000006.1:0-2945 GCA_964602385.1 uncultured Thermotogae bacterium
CAACGATCAGAATGTCTTTGTTCATTCCTCACTTGGCCGCTCAAAGTAATCAGCTATGATCTCGCGAGCGCGCTCCAGGTCGCGCGGACGCACCATGATCCGCACCTCACTCAATCCATCCACGGTTATCGGCAGGATAGACGCAGGGACATGGGTAACGAGATTTACCGGTATGCCGAAATCCTCGAGTAGTCCCTTGATCAGTTGCGCCTTTGTCTGGTCCCACACCTTGTGGCAGAGGACAAGATCTACCTCATCTTCCTGCTGGCGATCAAGAAGGTAGTGGACGATAGTGATGCACTGACTGCTGTGCAGAGCCTTCTCGCCAAGCGATACACGCGGCAGAGCGGCAAGCGTTTCTTCGTCCGATGGCGAGAATTCCTGATGGTCGGACAGGAAGAACGCCGGGTCATTGGGTATCGATGCCGCTTCAATCGGTGGTCCGTCTTCATGTAGCACTATCGGATGCGCTCCGAGCTGATAGAGGCGGTCGAGCATCTCAGGGAGCGTGCGCCGAGAGACGAAGATCCCGGGGGTACTCTGCACCTCTTCTTCATCCAGTTTCTCCAACGCATGCTTGATGAGCGCCGCGGTGGAGCGTTCATCCGGGTTGAGCCGCTTCAACCTCTCTCCCACCAGCCGGATCTGAACCTGATCCTGCAAGAGAAGGTTCACCTCGACATCTCTCCTCAAGTCGTGAGAGAGAAAGAACGCCGCACCGATCGCTCGGCAGAGGACATCTATCCTTCCCCCATTTCCGGGGAGGTCGTTCAGCGTGAAATCGGGCACCACCGGTGCCTTATGGCCCAACAGTACGAATCGTCTCATGGTCACCCAGTCTATCACAGATCACCACGCTAGTAAACAGCGATCATTCACAGCGCACCATTGCAGGTGACCGGTTTCCCCTGTTCTGTGGTCGAAAAGCATAGAGGATTAATCCCGGTAAAGGTACGGTCAAGGTACTACTAACAGGAGTCTTTAAGGGGCACATGTCAGAGACCTGTAAGCGTCGGAAAGATAAGGGAGCAAACGTGACTTATCGCATTATTGCCATAGTCTTAGCGTTCGTGTTGCTGGGGGCCACAGCATCTATGGCTGCAGGTCCATTCACCGGGACATGGGCTGCAGAGATTGGACTCGCTCCTCTGCAGACAATGCCCTTCTCCTCCTTCAAATCGACGCTCGATGTCGGCTTGCACATCGGATTCGTGGAGTTGTCAAGCAGTTCCGACTTCATACTCGACGGTTGGCTCTGGCAGGAGTTTGGCCTATCAGCTATGCTAGCGTTCATCAGTTTCGAGGGGCAGATGCTGTTCGAGCCACAATCGGGATCCTTCTTGTACGCGCAAGGGGTACTGAAGTTCAGTTTCTATCCGGTTGTCCTCAGCCTCTACTCGGCGATGATTGGACCAGCGGTCCCCGGCGGGCCAAACTACGGATACGTTGTAGATCTATACGGAGAACTGATCGGCGGTGTCGCCTCGGTGGAGAGCGCCACGTTCATCGGAGCCGACCTGAGCGGGATCAGCTTCACTCAAACTGCGTCTACGACCACATCCACGCTCCTGACGAAGACATACATAACTGATCCGACGATCGATTCTGGACAGATCTGTTTTTCGGGAGAGGAACTGACCTTCAAGGCGACAACATTCGGATGCATCGACATCACTGCGGTTACTACCTTCGCAAAGACAGGCTTCACAAGCCAGGAGATCGAACTCTCCTTCCTGCACTTGTTTAATTCTCCACTGAATATCACGCTCAACTACATATTCTCGCTGCAGACAGCAAGCCACACGTTCACACCATCTCTGGAGACTGATTTCGGCTGTCTCAAGCTATACACCGACCTGTTGGGTACGGGCGGACAGATAACAGGGATCGAGATATACGGGATCGAATTCAGCGCCTCGTACGCAGGTACTACTTTCCGCAGCATTTCCAACCTGAATACAACCGACTATGTCATCACTACTCCCGCCTATGGCTCCATCATCGAGCTGGAAACGGACGCCATCGACAATGCGCATCTCTACTACTCGAAGGACTACTGGGAGATCATCTCACTTGAGGTCACGACCCCCGGCATGGGGGGAACCTACACCTTCTCAGTCGACACGTTCTTCGGCACCTCCACCGGTCTTCTGTTCGATTGGGGAATGACCGAGATGGGGGTTGCCATTTCCTTCGGTTCCACTTTCTCGGTGTCAAGCCACATCGTGATCGATACCACGGGCTTCACAGCGTGGAAGATCGGTATGTCCCTATCCTGGTAGCTCTCCATTCTCGCTGGAGGTAATTTTCCCACGCGACTTGGCAAAGCCGACGCCACCGGCTTAAACTGCGTGCATGCACGTCTCACTGTTGCTTGCAGCTTGTCTAATCTCCGCGGCTAGCACTTTCCTTGGCGCCATCGCCATCCTGCGCGCACACGATCGCTGGTGGCTTGTTGCACGCGGAGATGGACGCGCAATCGGCGGACCTGCACTCATTATTGGCATCATCATCGCCACAGCAAGCACCGTTACGATCGATCTTCACCTTGCCCTGGGCGAGATCCTCGTCGTCTTCGTCGGCCTAGTCGATGACCTGACCGATCTCTCCCCACGGCAAAAGCTCGTAGGCCAGGGGATCGCCGCCGGAATCGTTGCCACTGCGATGGCAAGCGGGGCACAGTCAGCAACGATCCCGCCCGCCCTGGTCGGGATGGCGTCCTTTCTCTGGATTGTGCTCCTAACTAACGCCGCCAATCTGATCGATGGCCTCGACGGACTGCTGATCGGCACGATCGCCCCTGGAATGCTCGTTCTAATGGTCATCTCTATCTCCACGGGCGACCTGTTTGCCGTAGCCCTCGCCGGTGCGTGCGCCGCTTCACTTCTTTCATTCTTGCCGTTTAACTGGGCGCGCGCGCGTCTCCTGTTGGGGGATACGGGCTC
>CAZRQM010000006.1:3045-8910 GCA_964602385.1 uncultured Thermotogae bacterium
GGGATGTAGTCCGGCATTGCCGACATCACTATCCATAACGTACAATGCGTCACCCACAAGGATTAAGGGGGATAGGTTGTCAAGGACGATGAAGAGAATTCTGGTCACTGGAGCTGTCGGGCAGATAGGTTCAGAACTGACGGCGGCCCTCCGCGAGCGCTACGGAGTGGAGAACGTGGTCGCGGCTGGACATCATACCGAACCGAGCGTAGCGTTGCGCGAGGGGGGGCCGTTTGAGCGCCTCGATGTGAAGAATAGGGAACAGCTTGAAGGAGTTGTCGATCAGTACAACATCGACACGATCTTCCACATGGCGGCAATCCTTTCTGCTGTCGGCGAGGAGAAGCCACAACTGGCGTGGCGGGTAAACATGGACGGTCTGTATAACGTTCTCGAGGTAGCACGCGAACGACACCTGGTGCACGTCTTCTCCCCGAGTTCGATCGCCGTCTTCGGGCCGGAGACACCGCCCGATCCCGCGCCGCAGGCGCCGCCATTGCGGCCAACGACAATGTACGGGGTCACAAAAGTCGCCGGTGAACTTCTCGGGGACTACTACGTACGTCGCTTTGGTCTCGATGTGCGAGGACTTCGCTATCCTGGGATCATTTCGAGTGAAACGCTCCCCGGAGGAGGAACGACCGACTATGCGGTGGAGATGTTCTACGAAGCTCTCAAGCGGAAACACTACACCTGCTTCGTCCGCGAGGATACGGTCCTTCCGATGATGTACATGCCCGATTGTATCAAGGCGACGATCGACGTCATGGAGGCTGACTTTACCCAGCTTGCGCATCACTGCGACTTCAATCTCGCCTCGATGAGCTTCTCCGCAGGGGAACTTGCACGAGAGATCGAAAAGCACATACCTCAATTCACCTGCGAGTACGTTCCCGACAAGCGGCAGGCAATCGCCGATTCTTGGCCACACACGATAGACGATACCGCCGCGCGAAAGGAGTGGGGATGGAAGGCGTCCTACAACCTGGCTAAGATGACAGCGGATATGATCGCCAAGCTCCGCTCTCGTCAGCTGTCAGGAGCGCTGTAAATGCTCAACCGGCCTCTCTGCTTGGTGCAGGAGAGGCCGGTTGGTCGACAAATTCAATCCTATGTACGAAAACTTCAGACAAACATCAAACGCGCAATCTCGGCTCCGTCACCGCGACGCGGTCCGAGCTTCACCACACGCGTATATCCGCCGTTGCGATCCCTATACTTCTCACCAATCTCGGAGAAGAGCTTGTCCACCGCCTGCTTGTCCTGCAATCGCGAGAAGACGAGCCTGCGGGCATGCAAGTCACCCCGGCGCGCCAGGGTGATTAGCCTCTCGGTGTACCGCTGTCCGGCCTTTGCCGCAGTGAATGTCGTGTCGACCTTATCGTGCATGATAAGACCGGTGGCGATGCTCGCCAGCACACGCTTGCGATGCTGACGCATCATCCCCATCTTGTCCTTGTCCCACCTATGTCTCATCTTAGCTCTCCCCTTCATCCCTGAGCGAATAACCAAGCTCTTTCAATCGGTCTTCCACCTTGCTCAAGGTCTTTCCTCCAAAGCCATGGATGTCAAGAAGCTCTTCCCGCGGTCGCTCGATCAGCTCAGCCAGGGTAGTAATCTCCGCCTCTTGCAGCAGATTGCACGCCCGCTGGTCTATGTCCAGCTCGCTCAGTAGGATCCCCAATGCACCCTCTTCCTCCTCTTCGCTCTTCTCTGGAGCAAGTCCGTACGGATGCTCAGCAAACCCCTGGAACAGCTCCAAGTGATGCCGCAGTATCAAGGCCGCCTCGGACAGCGCCTCTTCCGGCTTGATACCGCCATCCGTGCTCAGCTCGAGGATCAGCCTCTCATAGCCCGTCTTTCCTCCTACACGCGTGTCCTCCACGGTGAAGTTCACCTGACTAACCGGTGAGAAGTCGGCATCGATTGGTATGACGGCCAAGGGAGAATCATCGAGACGGTTCACCTCAGCGGGACGATATCCGTACCCGGTCTCCACCTCAAGTTCTAGCTCCAGTTCTCCCTTCTCGCCTAGCGTGGCGATGTGCAACTCGGGGTTGATCACCTTGACGCCGGAAGGAACCTCGATATCCGCCGCCGTTACCTCACACGGACCATGTTTCTCCAGTGTAAGACGTTTCAGGTCATCACCGACAAGTCGCAGAGCTAACCCTTTGAGGTTAAGGATGATCTCCAGAATGTCTTCTTTGACCCCCTCGATAGTGTCGTATTCATGGTGCTTACCCGCAACGTTCACACGAACCACGGCCGCACCAGGGATCGAAGAGAGCAGCGTGCGCCGCATGCTGTTCCCGAGAGTCGCCCCGAATCCGCGCTCAAGTGGCTCAATGGCTATTCGCCCATAGTCATCGCGCAACTCTTCAATCTTTATCTCTTGAGGGAAGACTAACTCATTCATGTCTACCTCCTAACGGGAGTAGAACTCAACTATCAAGTTCGCTGCGATCGTATACCCTGTCTCCTCTAGATTCGGAGGAGCGATCGTCTGAAACTTCATCGCATCGACGTTCCTCTCCAGCCAGCTCGGAGCCTCGCGCTTCTTGTTCGACTCCAGGATCCCCTTCAAGCGCGCACGTCGTCCTTCCTTCACCGCAACCGTGTCCCCTTTACGTAATAACACCGATGGGACATTGGTCGACCGTCCGTTCACCTCGAAGTGGCCATGCGTGATCATCTGTCGCGCTTGGTCCCTCGACGAGGCAAATCCGGCACGATAGACGACGTTGTCAAAGCGACGTTCAAGTACCGTAAGGAGAGCTTCACCGGTGACTCCTTTCTGGCGCTTCGCCCAGGCGACATAACTGCGGAATTGGCCCTCGCGTATCCCATAGATGCGACGCGCCTTCTGCTTCTCACGCAGGTGCAGCTGATACTGACTTCGCCGCGGGCGGTGCTTCTTCGCACGCTCTCCTGGGGGCGAACTACGATCAGACATGGGGCAACTTTGCGTGTAGCAGCGCTCCCCTTTCAGGAACAGCTTCTCAGCCTCTCGACGACATTTCTTGCACTTTGGCCCGGTATCTCTTCCCATTATCGTCTCCCTTTGTTGCGGCTGTGAGAAACCGGCGTAACGTTCTTTACCTCTTCCACGCGGATGCCCGACCCTTTGATCGTCTGCACCACGGACTGCCGTCCAGACCCTGTTCCCTTGACAGCAACGCTAACAGAACGAATTCCGTAGTCCTTCATTTCGCGCACGAGAGACTCGGCTGCCACCTGCGCGGCAAATGGCGTGCCCTTCCGCGATCCCTTGTATCCCACCATCCCTGGACTTTTCCAGGCAATAGGGTTGTCATTCGTGTCGCACACAGTAATAATCGTGTTGTTGTAGGTCGCATGAATGTGGACAATCGCCCGATCGAGTTTGATATTCTTCGCCATTCCTACCTCTTCTTTCCTGCCTTGGCCGGCCGCGGACCTTTCCAGGTACGGGCGTTAGACTTCGTACGCTGTCCGCGTACCGGAAGGCGCCTCTTATGACGAATCCCACGATACGCGTTGATGTCCTTTAGCCGTTGGATACTGGAGAAGACCCGCCTGCGCAGATCTCCCTCCACAACGAACTCTTCCACCTCGCGCCTCAGGGTGGCTACCTCTGTCTCGGTCAGGTCCTTCACGCGTACATCCGATGCTATCCCCGTCTTCTCCATGATCTCTGCTGCACGCGTCCGTCCGATCCCGTAGATGTACGTCAGTCCAATCTCTATTCTCTTGTCATTGGGCAGGTTGATCCCGGCAATTCGCGCCATAGTTCGCTCCCCCTAGCCTTGTCGTTGCTTGTGCTTGGGATTCTTGCAAATGATCATCACACGACCATTGCGCCGGATAACCTTGCACTTTGCACACATCTTCTTTACTGAACTACGAACTTTCATTTCATTAAGCGCTGTGGCTAACTCTCCCTGTACACAATTCGTCCCTTGGTCAGGTCATACGGCGAGAATTCGACTATCACATGGTCTCCGGTCAATATACGGATATAGTGTTTACGAATCTTACCCGAAATGTGACACAGAACAACGTGTTCATTTGTCAGCTGCACGCGGAACATCGAGCTGGGAAGGCTCTCTACAACTTCTCCCCGCTGACGAATGACATCCTTGCTCTGTCCGAGCGTCGACGCCGCCGTCCTTCTCTGGTCACGTCTACTAGCATTCACCTTAGCCACTACGCCTTTCTTCACCTCCTAGGGTCAAGATCTCCAACCCTGCATCTGTTAGGGCAACTGTGTGCTCAAAATGTGCCGCCAACCCTCCTGTCGCCGTGACAACGGTCCAACCGTTATCAAGAACCCTGGTCGGTTCAGGATCAAGCTTCACCATCGGCTCGATGGCAAATACCATTCCCGCCCGCAGCCGCGGGCCACGACCTGGTGGGCCACAGTTTGGGATTTGGGGATCCTCGTGAAGCTCCCTTCCTATCCCGTGTCCGACATACTCAGTCACAACATACAGCCCCTCGTTCTTCACAAAGGCACCGATGGCGTGCGAGATGTCCGACAAACGATTACCTATTCTAACCTGTTCTAGCCCTTGCCACAAGCTTTTCTCCGTCACCCGCAGCAGGTGTTGTGCCTGCGCGCTGATCTCTCCCACAGGAATACTAGTCGCCATGTCACTGTAGAACCCGTCTTTCACAAGACCGATGTCGATCGAGAGAATGTCTCCATCCTTGAGGGTGCGTTCCCTGGACGGGATCCCATGCACGACCTCCGCGTTGATCGATGCGCAGATCGTCGTAGGGAACCCACTGTATCCCTTGAACGCGGGGATTGCTCCCTCCTTCCTTATCAGCCCCTCGGCCAGCCGATCGAGGTACTCCGTGTCCACCCCCGGAGCAACGTGTGAACACACCTCATGCAAACAGGAGGCCAGCAGCCTCCCATTCTCACGCATCTTACTGATCTGTGCGGGTGTCTTTACTGTAATCATCAACCGCGGAGCGCTACGAGTATCTGATCAGATACCTTCTCGGTTGCCTGTGAACCGTCGACGTCCTTCACCAGGCCACGTTCCTTGTAGAAGTTGATCAATGGAGCGGTCACATCTATATATACGTCGTACCGGTTCTCAATCACATCGCGCCTGTCGTCTTCCCTCTGGAAGAGATTCCCCCCACAGGCATCACAGACGCCCTCGTTCTTCGGAGAATTGTAGAGGAGGTTGTAGATCTTCCCGCAGTCACGGCAGACTCGCCGCGATGAGAGGCGGCGTATCACTTCGTCGCGCGTAAGGGCGATGTTTATCACCACATCGATTGCTGTGATCTTCTCCAATGCCTCGGCCTGGGTTACAGTACGGGGAAATCCATCGAGGATAAAGCCACCATCTTCGTCCAGACGTCCCTCTATCATGTCTATGATCAGCTCATCCGGTACGAGATCACCGCGGTTCATGTATCCCTTTGCCTTCCGACCAAGTTCGGTGTCGCGCGTTACTTCATCGCGCAGGATATCGCCGGTCGACAGATGCGCCAGCCCGTTCTTTGCCGCAAGAAGCTTTGCCTGTGTCCCTTTCCCTGCCCCCGGAGGGCCGAGGAGGATGATCCGCTTGCGCATATCTACCCCTTCCTCCGTCCGAGCAATCCGCCCGATTTCGTCAGGCTTTCATAGTGTCGCATTACCAAGTGCGCCTCGATCTGCATGATCGTGTCCAGACCAACACCAACCACGATCAACAACGACGTTCCACCGATCAGATACATCCCTTGGATGCCGCTTACCCAAGCAAAGAGATACGGTAGCACGGCGATACCGGCCAGGAACACGGCGCCGACGAGCAAGATCCTGTTGAGGACTCCTGAGATATACTCAGCCGTCGGCTTCCCTGGTCGGACCCCGGGGAT